>NZKX01000077.1 GCA_002694025.1 Fidelibacterota bacterium
AAATAAGCTCGCCCATTTATCAGGGTTGTATTTAATAGGATTGAATAAGTTTATAAAATTCCTGTAAGGAAAATCATTTCCATAATTTTTAAAATGATACTTAGTGCGTGCTGAATCGCCATTTAGCAAACCATTGAGATACCATTCAGCATAGCTTCCTTTCGGACCCCAAGCAGGAACAGAATAAAGGCCCCAATGAATAAATATTCCGAATTTTGCATCTTTGAACCATTGAGGAGTAGGTCGCTTATCTAAAGAATCCCATTTTGCCTCATATTTTTCTTTGTTGGTACATGAAAATACAATAAAAATAAAAATGAGAAACTTCTTCATTATTATCTTGAATGAATAATGGGCTTATATAAAATATTTAATGAAAAGAATGATAATCATTATCTAATATTCTAAGTAAGAGCCTGGGACTATGAAAGGATTTAGACCTGTTACAAGGCCTGTAAACTCAGGAATATTACCTTTTGTAATAGATGCTAGGTCACTTTGAAAATCAACAATATATTTTGAAACGACAGATCCCACAATATCTGTATCTCCATTTAACGTAAATAAGGAGCTATAATTTAGAATTGCTCCATAAATGTTCGATCCATCAAACGCTAAACTATTTCCCTTTGAAACAACAAGACCATATATATTAGAATTATTATAGTAAGCATTCCCTTTTGAATAAATGATAACGGGAGAATTGATATCAGTACCTGTTTGAGAATTAGAAATTGAAATACTTCCACTGCAAATTATAAAAATATTTCCATTAATAACGGTGCTTGCACTAATAGTTATATCCCCATTAGCAACAATATAACCAGGACCATTAAAGGTTGAACCCGATATAAAAAGATTTCCGTTTGATAGTAGCTGACTATTTGGAAGCAAGGTTAAATCTACAGTTTCATTTTCATATGATGAATTACTCAATTTTGATAAAGTTGGACCAGAAACCCATGAGGGATCATTCTTTAAGTAACCATCATTGTTTGACTCGGTTTGAGTATCGTTCGCTACAGAACCTGAATTCTCCTGAAAATTATAATATGATGTTAAACCATCTTCATCACCATTAAGTACAGTATCTTTCAAACTAGCAATTTGGGATTGCGTCCTTGTGGTATTCCAAAGTCTCACCTCATCAATTTTGCCACCAAAATACTTAGCAGAATTATAATCACCAGTATGAAATTTTGTATCTTTGTTCCTTGCAATCGATATATCTCCGCCATGATTCCAGAGTTTTGATCCCTCTCCAATACCAAATTCCACACCGTTCAAATATCCTTTGAAAACATTACTTGAAACGGAATTACCTCCCTGAAGCGTAAGCGCAACATGATACCAAGTATTATTCATAATGGAGCTGGTTGACAAAAATGTTCCTGGATCCCAATTACTTTCATTGTTTGGCTCATTCCACCCTCCGACATACAAAGAGCCCTCATAAATATAAATATTTAGACCTCTTACCGTCCCGCCTTGCTCATAGATAGTTTGTTTTATTGAACTAGTATCTTTATTATTTACGCTAAACCACGCTTCAATTGTTTTATGAGTATGATTATTGCTGCCTGTATTTAAGTCATTTGAGTTTAAAATTTCAACATATTGATTAATGCCATCAAAATTGAGTGCATAATTAGTATATGAATTTGGAGCATTTGAAGCGCTCATTAATAAATTCTCATAATATGTAGAGTCAATATATGGAAAGCTCGGATATGATGAAATTTGTGTTCCTCCAGAACCTGAACTAATATAAGTTATTCCATTAATCGTACCGCTACCAACCCCTACACTTCCATTAAAAAACATGTCACCGCTAATAGTGCCAATCGACCTATTAAATGTTTGAGATGCAGTGTTATTTCCATAGAAAGAAAAACAAAATGCTTCCGGCACTGAAGATATAATATATCTAATGTTTCTTTTTACATCATCAATAGATGCAGAAGAAGTCATTCTTAAATATTGAGTGTAAGGTAATTCATGATTTGATTCATTATAATTTGAATCAAATGATACATGGTAGCTACCGTTATTTAGATCGCCTGATATATTATCGATATTTATGTTTTCTTTATTCTTTGAAGACTTATAAATCTGCATACCATGTTCGGCACCTGAAAAGGCAAGATTTCTGGTCTTTATATCCAGAATATGGTATGACCCATTACGTGTTTCAGAAATGGAAAAGCGTGCGAGATAGAAAGCAAAAATACTAAGCACGATAAAAATACCCATTGTAGAAGCCATTAGAATCATACCCGATTCATTACTTTGACCTTTTTTTAGAGTTTTCATAATTAGTGATAACTCATTTTTTTGCCAAATCTAAAATTGATTGGGTAAATATAAGAAGACAATGAAAATGTATCAGGACCCTTTTGAAATGTAAGTTTTAATTTGGTTAGGTGTACGGATTCTGCTTCCAATAAAGTTAAGCTACCCGTACTAGAAGGGGTTATATCATTATAAATATTGTTGTAGAAATAAAAGTTATTTGAAGAAACAGCATTAGATAAATCGCTATAATTACTACCATCGAGGCTCAATTCAAGCCCACCTGAATTAATTCTAAATTCTCTAGAAATATTATTTGCGTTTTTTAATTTCAAATTTTCTTGTCCAGATTGATTAAAGTCTTCAGAATTTCTCTGCCCTTGAGTCTCCCTCATAAGTCTCCAAAATGCTGAGCGAGATTCACTTACAAAACCTTGTCTATCTGTCTCATCAACATAGATATCAGCTCCTTGGTATAGTAAACTGGCTGCCATAGATCCAATGATACCTGTAATAAAAATGACAATAACAATTTCAATCATTGTAAATGCTTTTGTGTTTGACATTTTCATTTTATAACCCTGAACTAATAATCATCATGTCAGTGATTGCTGGTTGAGTGTTGTGTACAACTGTTACAGTAGCGCATTTAAAATTTGTCTGAACTACAGGATTAGGATTCAGATTAAAAGTCCCATTATCTAATGATACATACTTTACTTGGACAGAATAACTGTAGCCAGGATACTCAGTTATTGAAGAGACACTGTAACCATTGAAATCATCTATATCATCAAAATCTTCTACTGTAGATTCACCTGAGTCTTTGCCTATAATTAATGACCAAGGTGCGATAGGGTTTTCATCAAATTTTCGTGCTCTAATCTCATTTTGAATGCTATTAAGAATTACTCCTTGGATCGTTCTAATTTCTGAATTTACTCTAATTCTTTTGCCAGTATTTAATGCTTTTAAAAATATCATAAAAGATAATGTTAGCAATAACAATACTACTACGACTTCTACAAGGGTAAACCCTTCCTTAATTTTCGTAGCTATCTTCACTAATTAACGCTCCATTTACCAGTAATTGGTTCTATTATAATCGTCTTTGTATTTAGCTCAATCAAACCTCCGGAAATTGGATCTCCCAAAGGTTGAAACTGGAGATTGGACGTACCGTTGAAGTTTACATTTTTTATATCCACATTCTTTAGATAAGGGTTATCTAATGAAATAATGCCATCGCTATTGCTATTAGGAAAGGTTTTGATTATTCCAGACCCATTATAAACTCCATAGCTTTCTTGATCTTTATCAAACATAATAATAATAGTTTCATTACGTGCAAATGCCATTGAGCGAGCAAGGTCTATATCATTAGTAATTTGATCTATAGCAATTTGTTCTTTGATTGTTGTAAGTCCTGTATCAGTTCTCGTAAGCGCCATGGTTGTAAAAATACCTATAAGCATAATTACAACAATTAATTCAATTAAAGAGAATCCTGCTAAGTAAGAATATTTTCTGAGATGTAACATCTTTTTAATGGTCAAAATCGGTTTTCAACCATAAGAATACGGTTTTATATATTATAAGTAAAGGATTTTCCGTACGATGGACTATCTATATCGATGTCTTCAATTTTTATGTAATACCGAATTTCGCCCGTTATTTGAACCGTATCTTTCCAGGTAGTGTATTTAAAAGGATAATTATTAGCATTTTTAGGAACAACTCCTCTAGAAAACAAGTTATTAGGCGAGGTCAAGGATATAGAAGAATCAATAGCCGCTTCTGCCCATTCATCATCCATCAAGCTGTTTTCGTTATCTGGCGATGGAGGAAAATGGGCTACATAACCTTCCCTTTGCATTGATCTGTAGAAATAGTGGAAAAATGCCTCTCTTATTGTATGCATATTTGCAATATTTCTTTCTCCTTGGGTTTCTTCTGACACATTTGTGAACTTTGGTGCGGCGAGACTCAATAAAGTTCCCATCAAGGCAACTGTAACTACAAGTTCAGTCATGGTGAAACCGCTAATAATAAATCTTTTTCTCATTAATCGTATTAATATAATCGATAATTCTTTTCAAATTTAAAAAGGCTCTGATTACTCAGAGCCTTTTATTTTTATACTATTTGAAGATATGTTTTGAAATTAATCTCCAGCTCCAGATTCTCTTTCTCCAAGAGTACCAGTAGATTGATCACCATCGAGATTATCACCAGTTACAGCATAATCCCAATGATGAACAGTTCCATCGTTACGCATGTGAGTGATATTACTAGATGAGCTATTAAAAGTCCATTCTCCATCCGTATCAGCGTCGTCTGAGTCAGTTGCATCATAACCCGCTGGAGTGGTTGCCAAAGCAGTCCATGGGTTTGCTGGCCAACTTCTATTACCATTTGCCATTAACTGTTCAGTTGCATACTGTTCTAGTCCTGCTGTGATGGCTGATATTACAGCATCTTCAGCGGCTTTTTCAGCTTCAGTGACCGAGGTCATATATCTAGGTATTGCTACCGCGGCTAAAATACCGAGGATAATTGTGACCATTATTAATTCTATGAGTGTGAAACCTTTGTTACTCTTCATGATTTACTCCTTTACTTTATTTTGTTTTCCTTTGGTTGTGGTATTAATGTGCTTGTTTTGTAATTATTTTAGTTCTTCTATGGCTGTAACTTCTTGTGAAATGCAGCTGGGCTTTCCAAATCAGCTACAAAGATAATTGGAGGAGCAGATTGAGATCCACTTCCACTTCCACCTATTACAGTGTATATGTAATGGCCATCCTGGAAAGGACTTTTGATTGCATCTCCACCAAACAGTTCTAAGAATTCTTCTGATCCTCTACCAACAGTTATTGTGTAGCCAGAATCTCCGGGGTAAACATCGCCTTCAGGATCTTCAACCGTACTCAACTGTGCATTCTCATCTAAGTCAGTATCTGGATTTGTACTACCAAACACAGAAGACCACTTAGAAGCAACTGGAGAAGCAAAATTATTGAAAAGTGCATCTTCAGCAGTTAAATCAGCAGCTAACTCAGCTTCGATATCACTAGAAACATATCCGCCACCTTCAGGAACATTCTGGTCAAACTTTGACTGTCCTGGAAATCTTCCACGACCAGATTCGGTTACCTCAGTATTATAAAAGTTATTAGCAGCTTTTAAAATTTTATCAATGTCAGCAAGAGTTTTCTTCTCTTTCGCACCCTCACCAACTCCAGAAAATTTAGGAGCAGCCGTAGTTGCAAGAGTAGCCATCATAGCTGTTGTTACAGCAAATTCCGCAAGTGATTGACCATTTACTCTTTTTAGCTTTTTCATTATTTTTTTCATAATATTTTCCTTATAAAATATTTATTATTATTTACACAAATTCTGTGCCAAAGAAGTACTGTATTGGCATATTTCTTTTAAATTATTTGTTGTCCCATTAACTCTTCTCGATAAATCATTGTAATTAGGCATAATTTGGTTCAATTCATCGCTTATATTATCATTCTGCTGATGTATATAAATGTTATATAATTGTAATTCTTTGTTACATTGTATATTTTTGCTACAGTATATCATGGCTTTAAAATTATGTGTATTTGACTTGGATTTTCAAGATCTGCAATGAAAAGCGTTGGAGCTTCAGCCTTAGAACCTACACCATAGCCAGGCAATACTTGATAAATATAATGCCCATCTTGAAAAGGGCTATTTAAGACCTCATCACCAAATAAAGACTGCCATAGATTACCAACATCATTATGACTCTCATTCAAAGAAATATCCTGAGCATTGGGTCCATCATAAGTCTCTATCCCAAAAACAGATACCCAATCAGAGCCATCAGGGCTATCAAACCTTCTAAATGAAGGGGAATTAAAAACTTGTGTTTCGTCTAGAATTCCAATTAAGTCTTCATTCAAATCTTCTAAATTTTGATGACCTCCTACCTTTTGATCATACTTTGTCTGTCCAGGGAATCTTCCTCTCCCTTCTTTAACTGCCATATCCTGGTAGAAATTTAATGCTTGTTTGGCGATTTTTTGAATTTCTGACTGACTTTTCCTAAATTTACCGCTTTCTGAAATAGTAGAAAATTTTGGAGCAGCCGTAGCTGCTAATACAGCCATTAATGCCGTAACAACTGCAAATTCCATTAAAGACGCACCCGACTTGTTGGCTAGTGCATGTCTAATTTTTATAAATTTTATCATACAATTTATACAGCAAAATTCATGCCAACTTTTTCGAAGTCTAACCTGTATTAGCTGATTGGACAATTGTAGTATTTTGTTACAAGTATGCGGTGTAACATTTTGATCCATATAAAGCAAAAAGCCCCTTGCCGGGGCTCTTTACTTTCCAAAC
>NZKX01000023.1 GCA_002694025.1 Fidelibacterota bacterium
AACTCTATTACCAGTCATATATCCTTCTTTTTCAGCCGCAATATCTCCAGCTGGATCCTCTGGACCTTCATAGGGTTTACCTTGAGAAAAAATGGTGCCTACCGAAAGAATAGTAAAAAATAGGAATATAAAAACAGTTTTTGTCTGCATTAAAAATTAATTCCCAATGCTAGCTTCAATGATCTAGGAGATGAAAACATAGAGGGATTTTTAATGCGATCTTCAAATTCATTGAAGTCACTTCTATGTCCAGCATAATCGGTTTCTCGAATAACTGCTGTGTATGCTCTACCGGTTTCGCTATCTACTCCATTCTCATTTAAACGATCTAGTAAATTGTATATCGTAAAATCTAATTTTGCAGAGAACCGGTCAAATAACTTGAAGTTATAATATAACGTTGCATCTACAGTATATGTGGAAGGCTTGTAATCATTGTTTGGATACAGGTTTATTCTTGATAATACACTTTCACTTTGAGGCGAAAAAGTGTAAGGGGAACCTGAATTATAATAGGCTGTTATAGTTCCACCGTATGTAGGTCCTAGCATCATTAAAGTTCCATTTAGCGTATGTCTTTGATCCCAACTCATAGGTATAAAACGATTTACTGGATCCATATTATTACCTGCTCTATCAAATGTCTGAGTTGGGTTATCTGCGTTGCCTCTTGTATACTGTAATGTGTAATTAAGCATTCCTTTCAAAGAGCCGTAACCTAAGTCTGCAGTAACCTCCAACCCGCGAACATTACCATAATCTTTATTACTATAAAGTCCGTACTCAATCTGATTGTAGGTTGAAATTATTTTTGTGCTTAATAAATTGTATATATCCCTATAAAACAAGGCTACATCTAAGTTCACGCCTCGGGTTAATTCCTGCCATAGACCAATTTCATACGTTATGGTTTTCTCAGGCTCCAAGAGAACGCTTCCCATAGTAGTTGAATAATCACTAGGACCTATAAGAAAGCTTTTATTCTGGTACATTGAATATAAAGGTGGCATTTGGAAAAAATGACCATAACTAAAATGCAGTACGGCTTGACTACCAAGTTGGTAAGCAAATCCAACCCTAGGACTTATTTGATCTATAACAGGCGCATCAAGCTGGGTGGACATCATAGAGTCTGGTAAAACTAATTGGTTTGCTGGGTTTCTTCGATCGGAGGGGTAGTAACTGGCTGGATCAAAATAATCATATCTAATGCCGAAGTTAATTACCATATTTTCAAATTCCATTTTATCTTGGATATATGCCGCTGCTTCTCTGGGTTTTACTTCAAAAATATCAGCATACACTGTTGAATCACCAAAAACTTCAGGTTCATATAAACTAAGATCAGACTGCCCATCATATTTATTTCTTATCATCTGCCATTTATGCTTCACATCATGAGAAATACCCATTAACCCTAATTTAAAGCTATGATTGTAATTTGCCTGCCAAGTTACATCAAACTTTATAGTTTGGTCTAAATCTCTGTGCTTTGTGTGTTCTTTTTGTTGACCCCCTGTGAAAAAACCTGAACCATAACTTTCTAAATATTTATCGTGCACGTATCTTGTATCTAAAGAATCTTCATAAAGGTAGGTTCCCGTTTTATTTTTCATGTATGCTATTTTTAGCTCATAAAAAAACTTTGGAGTTATCATATGATTTACCTGAAAAGCTGAATAAAAGGTATTCTTATGGCTTCCTACCCTACCATCAGGATTATATTTCATAGAATGGTCATACCAATACCACGTATCATTGCTATAGGAATTCAAAAACGAGAAACGAACACCTTTAATAAAATTAAATCCAAGTTTTAGTAATGCAGATGTATTATCACCAGTATTCATGGGCACGTAAGAACTGTCTCCAGATTTTGATGAAATCCATTCTAAAGGGTTATCAGAATAAAAATCACTACTATCTGTTACCGTGAAAATTCGATAACCATTTAGGTGCCCCACATTACTTTGCTTTCTAAAATTCGTAAAAAAAGTAACCTTATCTCCTATAACGGGACCACCTAGACTAAACTTTAAATCTTCACTACTATTTAAATTAGGAGATAACCCAATGAATACATCATCACCATTACTATCAGTGCTATTGGTGAAAAAGGATGATGATGCTCCAGAAATCGACCCTTCAAATTTGGGACCTCCGTCTCGAGTAACCATGTTTACCACTCCGCTCATAGCTCGACCATATTCAGCATTAAACGTGCCTGTAATCACCTCTAAATCTTGAACCGCTTCAGGCTGAACATCAACTGCTGCACTCCCACCTCCATAAGATTCATCTACCTGAACACCATCTATCATATAAGTAACCTCTGTATTTCTACCTCCACGAAAATGACCGTTTACTACTCCTGCCTGCATATTAATAACATTTCCAATGTTTTCTACTGGCAGTGCATCTATTTCTTCGCTTGAAATATTTTTAATGGTGCCTGTTTGATCTTTTTTCTGAGTTAATCTTGATACTTCAACAGTGACAACCTCACCCTCAATCACGGTGGATTCCATTTCAATATCGAGGGAGGTAGTCCTGTTTACAGAAACTATTAGCTCATCTAGTTGAATTGATTTATATCCTATCATATCTACTTTCAAAGTATATCTACCAGGAGGAATATTTATGATAGTAAATCTCCCATCTCCATCAGATGCAGTACCGTAAGCGGAATTAATTATATAGATGTTGGCACCCGGCAAAGCGTCTTTTTTATCTTTATCCAAAACAACACCAGAAATTTTTCCAGTAGTTTGGCCAAACAAAGGCAAAAGTAAAAAAAATAAACTTAAGATTTTTTTCATTATTTAATTTATGTATACAGTATTATACTTGAAAAATAAAGAAATAATTGAATATGCTGGGTATAAAAAGATGGGCAGTATAAGCTGCCCATCTTTTATTTAATCTCTCTTACTTCATTAATAACATTTTCTGGGTGAGACTTTTGTTACCTGAAGTAAGTTTGTAAATATACACCCCAGACGCGATATCGCCTGCAAACCATTGAGCAGTATGATATCCAGCTGGTAACTGTCTATCTACTAAAGTCATTACCTGCTGACCTAGCATGTTATAAACTGATAAGTTTACAAGTTGAGCTTCAGGCAGTGAGAACTTAATCGTTGTCTGCGGGTTAAAGGGGTTTGGATAGTTCTGATGGAGTGCAAATTCATTAACAACAATATCCTCATCAGTGCTTACCATGACAGCCTGATCACCAATCCAGGTATTTGACCATACCTCACATGTTTGGTGAGCCATATCATCATTTGTTGGCGAAAGAACTAACTGACCTTCCCAGCCATCTCCATCATTATCATGAATCATAGGCTCAAAAGGCGTCCTCATTCCATTCGCAGGGGTAAGTCTTACGTCATCATCAATTAGAATGTCGTCAAGCGAAATTCTAAATTCAAAAACATAATCAGGGTTAAAGACTTCATGATAATAATTCCCATCAGCATGTTCCGCTAGCATACCGGCACCATTGTCTGAATAGGCACCATCTGGAAGGAAATACATTTTATAGTCTGGCTCTTCACCTCTTTCCATTCCGACGTGTTTTGCACCTCTCTGATCATATAGGCCCAAGCATATTTGAACGACATCTGAAGTCCACCAGCCTCCAGATTGATCATTGTTTACTACATCATCAAACACTTCTGCAGCTATGTATAAATAATCATTATCAACTGCCACATAGAATGTTCCATGCAGATCATTGTCATCATCAACAGTACCCATTCCTACATTTGGTGTTCCATATGAATTTTCTGTTGCACCAATCATAAAAGGTTCAATACCGCTATCATACCATTCAGTTAGATCACCATCTGCTGCAAACGAAGTTGGAGGATCTAAAGATATCGTGGGAACTCCTTTGGCTCCATTTGTA
This sequence comes from Fidelibacterota bacterium, assembly GCA_002694025.1. The sequence continues at coordinate 3,914 of NZKX01000023.1, forward strand.
ATTGAACTCTCGGATGCTCCTGCAGGGCCTACATTATTAGAAGCATCTTTACATGCCACTGCATAATAGTAGGTTACATCTGTGTCTTCCAGTGGATGAAATAAGTAATGTACTGCTGCCTGACTACCTTCCAAAACATTCATTACGACTACATCAACTGAAGGATCTGTAATATCTGTGATTGGTGATGTGCTAGCATACACGTTGTATGTCTCCCCATCTTCTCCATCAATGTCTGACCACGTAACAAGATTGTAGTAAGAAGCAGGAACTGCTCCAATATTTTCAACAGCGAGAGGAGGGACTACATCTAAAACACCCATACTCATTAAAAACATATCATCGAAGGCATAATCTACTTCAACGCCATCCCACCTTGAAGCAACAACTACAGCTGTAACCGTTTCAACTCCTTCTGGCATTACAAATTCTATGGAATGCTCTTCCCATTCAGTTGTCAACGGAAGAAATACATCCCCAGAAGTACCAAGAATATTGCCAGCCGCATCTTTTCCTTCTAGTTTAAAAGCAGCACCAGCGCCCTCAACATTATCTCCTAATAGTTGTTTTCCAAAACCACTAAAGCGCCAGGTTTCACCAAATTGAGCAGGAATTGTATCTTCGGTATAAAATACTGCCCAGTTATCGGTTACACCAATACTTAGGTAGTTATCACCACTATAAGCCATAGCAGGATCTGTAACAACCTCTGCGTGACCTCCGCCAATAGCTGAACCCCAACCCATACCATCATCTTGATCATCTGGTAATTCGAATCCTGGATTTGCAAGCTGATTCAATGAGCCTGTCAATTTAAAATCGTCTAAAATAATTGTTCCTGTGACATAGTCACCTTCACCACCTCCGCTTACGGAAAATTCGAAGTGAAATCCTCCAATGGAATGCTTGTCTAGTTCACCATTTCCTGCGGTTCCTGCCCAGCCCGTCAAATTAAAACCATTCCCATTCCAATCATCATTCCTTACCAATGGAAGCGTAACGGTATTCCAACCAGGCTCACTATCTAGAATATAATGGAAAGAGTAGTAATACTCTCCTAAATCTGTATAATTTGAAGGATCAGCAATATTACCGTAATCACTAAGGTTTAATCTTAAATGTACACGACCTGGAGCGGCATCTCCGCAATTGCCATTATTGTCACATTGCGCAACTGTATTATTGTAAGAAAAAGATAAGCTGTCATATCCTGACCAGTCCCAAGGACCATGACCATCACGGGGTCTCATTTCTAATAATGAAAAGTAATTATCATTATTTTGACCAATAGCAGCAAGAGCCGTTTGAGAACTAACCAATTTAAATGTCCAAAAAACGCCCGTTCCACATTCGATAACTAATGTCATCATATCTCCATCCATAGTAGCAGAGTAAGTTACAGACTCAGGGACATCAACATTTGGCAATTCTCCAGCATTTACTGCCTTTGGAAGGCCCATATAAGCTCCAACTCCAGTTAAGGTGATATGACCAGTAGCGGCATCGTACTCCCATGTCGCAGCATTCGAACCGTCATGGGGAGCAACGGGCGCACCACACTGATCTGCATCCACACCTTGCCACGCTTCTAACCAGG
>NZKX01000078.1 GCA_002694025.1 Fidelibacterota bacterium
TAATTAAAGTCGCCTATTAAAATAATCTATCATTTTTCGGTAAAGATGTTTCCTTGCTCCACCTCCATATATTCCGTGATCCTTACCTGGATAATTATACCACTCAACATCCTTACCAAGCAATAAAGCTTGATTTACAAATTTAGATGTGTGCTGTAAATGGACGTTATCATCATTACTACCATGCATTATTAAAATGCTACCTTTCATACGATGAATCCATGAAAGGACACTGGTTGAATCGTAGCCAGATTTATTCTTGTTCAAGTCTCCCATATACCTTTCAGTATAAGCGGTATCATATAATCTAAAATCTGTGCAAGGAGCTACAGCAACGCCGGCTTTGAAATAATCACTATTCCTAGTTAGCATTAAGCATGTGAAGTAACCTCCACCACTCCAGCCCCATGCACCTACTCTATTTGGATCTACATAACCTAATTTTATCAATTGTTTAACACCTGCTATATGATCGATGGAAAGAAATTTAGACATATCGCCATAACTAAAATTTTTGAATTCCTCGCCTCTTCCACCCATGCCTCTTGAATCCATTGAAAAAACAATATAACCTTGTTGGGATAGAAACTGAGACCATAACGAACCCCATTTGTTCCAAACAATCTGTGTTCCGGGCATACCATAGCCATATACTATCAAAGGATATTTTTTAGTTGGAGTGTAATCTTTAGGAAGCAGTAATAAGCCATCTAAATTATATAAACTATCTAGAGTTGGAAATTGAATAATTTGAGGACTTTTCCAACCATATTTTTTGAACTGATTTTTGTCAGTATCAGCCACTGTTCGAACTACTTTACCTGTTTTTAACTCTTTTAATAATATAGTTTTTGGTTTGATTAAACTTGAAAAGGTATCTAAAAAATATAATTTTGAACCTAACAATGATATTGAATGATTTCCGTCTTCAGGTGTTAAAAGTTTTAAACCAGTTCCATCATAACGAACAGAGAAAAATTTATGCTCGAAAACAGATTGTTTGTTGCTCATAAAATATATTATCTCTTCATCTTCATCAATATGTATAATTTTTGAGACTTCCCATTTCCCTTCGGTAATTGGCCATGACTTACTTCCAGAATGTTTAGAAATCCATAGGTGTTTATATCCAGATTTTTCTGAAACCCAAACAATTCTCCCATCATTTAAAAAACGAATTTGTTGATGGTTATCAAGCCACCCTTTTGCATCAAATTCTGTTAAAACTTTTATGGATTTACCTGTTTTTTTATCCGTTACAAAAATATCCCAGCTCTTTTGAAATCTTTCTAAACGCATATATGCTACTCTGTCCTTATTTACCCACTCCATCCATGGTAAATAATCATTTTCAACATATGCGCCCTTAATCCACTTTCTTCCACTACCTTTAATACGAATAATTCCAATCCTGAGTGAAGGGTTTGTCTCCCCTACTTTCGGATAACGAATTTTTTTTAAACCTGGATAGCTGGTTAATTCTTCTATCATTGAGAATTCGGGAACATTCTTTTCCTCCTCTTCCCAAAATGCAATATACTCAGAATCAGGAGACCATCTATACCCATCGTAACCGGTCAATTCTTCTTCATACAACCACCCAAAGTGCCCGTTTGAAAGTGTCTCGTTTCCAGTTGTAGTAAGTTTTCGTTCTTTTCTTTTTTCAATATTAAAAACATAGATATTGTTATCATTTCTAATATAAGAAACAAATTTCCCGTTTGGAGAAAATTTAGCATTACGAAGATTTTTATTTTGGGAAGAAATAGGGAAGGTTAATTTAGTTAAAACATCATAAACAAAGAATGTAGCTGTAAAAGAATGTCTCCATAATTTTTTCTTATCGGTTCCGATCAATATTTTTTTACCATCTTCAGAAAAACTAAGCGTGTTTACAAATATGTCACTCTCTTTCCATTTAAAACCTGTACTATCAATAAAAAGAATTGTATCATTATTAATTAAATTAACTTTATACCATTGATTCCAATGATTACCTTGACCTCTTATTAAAATTGCATTTTCATTTGGGATAAAAGTATGGAACCCCAAGGATGCAATTTTGAAAGGAGAATTTAGGACAGCTTGATCTAGGGTTAATTCTTCACATATTAAGAAGTTAGCTGATAGAAAACCGAAAATAAAAATTTTCAATCTCAAATTAACTCCTCTTTAATCTTTTCCAAAAATTCTACCATCATATCAAAATTAAGCCTGCCCGTATTTACATTTCTGGGGCTCGGGTGAAAAGCACCATAAAGAATAAAATTGCTAGGAAATTCATAACGCACTCCGTGCCCAAATTTATAGTCTTTCATTTTGATTGAATGTTTCTTGCTAATGTATCTCAAACATGCATCAAATCCAACTTTACCAAGTCCAAGCACGATTTTTATATTTTTTAGTATTTTAAACTCAAGATCTAAAAATTCTTCACAGTTGGCTTTTTCTTCAGCTGTTGGCTTATCCCCGGGTGGTACGCATTTAACAGCAGCAGTAACATACCCCTTTAACTTTAGGCCATCATCTCTATGATCTGAATTAGGTTGATTTGCTAAGCCAACATGATGTAAACATCTAAAAAGAAATTCAGCAGATTTATCTCCTGTAAAAACTCTGCCTGTACGATTACCCCCATGAGCAGCAGGTGCAAGACCTAAAATCATAAGTTTTGCATTCTTTGATCCATATCCTGGAACGGGTTTCCCCCAATATTCCCAATCTAAATATGCTTTTCTTTTTTCAAAGGCAATTTTTTCACGAAATTGAACTAATCGATCACATTTTATACATTCAATAACTTTTTTTTCTAATTCTTCTTTCATATTTTTTACTAAAATTTTGGCATTCAAGTTTAAGTAACCTTGTTCATTGTTTCATCAAATACCGTTGTATAAATTTAAATGTTATTTTTTAATAATTTTTTAATTCTAGGAAAATTTTATGGCATTAATGACATCTATGAGAGAAAAAATGCATGTAGTATTATGGACATTACTAGTACTTTTTCTACTGAGTATGACTGTAGGAGGTTTAGTTGGCGGAGCAAATATCATTGACCAATTGATTGGCAATACTAACCCCCAAACTACAATAGCAAAAATAAACGGTGAAGTAATTTCTCCTTCACAGTTTAATAGTCTTGTAAATCAACAATTGGCGGGTCTAAGAAGTAATGGTCAAGATGTAAGTGATTTTCAAATCAACCAGGCTCGGAACCGTGCCTGGGACAACCTATTACAGGATATCCTCGTTTCTCAGGAAGTACAAAAAATTGGCCTGGAAGCCTCAAATAAAGAAGTGATGTATCATCTAGAAAATCAACCACCCGCATTTCTGCAGCAAAATCCAACATTCCAAACAGATGGTAAATTCGATTTAGATAAGTACCTGAATGCATTAGCTAATCCAAATGGCGATGAATGGGCACCAATTGAACAATTCATGAAGAATACTTATATTCCTAATTTTAAACTACAAAAACTTATAGATGAAGGTATTATTATATCAGAAGATGATATTTTATCAGAGTATAAAAAGAATAACCTCGAATATACAATTACTGCGCTTCATGTAACCTCAGCTTTTATACCTAATGAGAAAGTCGAGCCAACAAAAGATGAAATTAATAAAGAGTATAGTAGGAATAAGTTAGATAATTTTAAGCATGAAGAATTAAGGTCAATAAGCTATGTTTCATGGAAAAAGCAACCGTCTCCTCTCGACTCAGCTGATACAAAATACTTAGCAAATGAAATAATACAAAAGGCAATTTCAGGTGAAAATTTTGATTCTCTTGCAAATCAATACACTATGGATCCAAGCAATCAAGGAAATAAAGGCGGAGATCTAGGTTGGTTCAAAAAAGGTAGAATGGTAAAACCATTTGAAGATGCGGCCTTTCAAGCTTCAATAGGTCAGATTGTTGGACCAATTTTATCTAGATTTGGTTACCATATTATACGTCTGAGAGATAAAAGAATTGATAAAAATGGAGATGATGAAATTCTAGCGTCCCATATCCTGTTGAAAATTGATATTTCTACATCCACTTTAGCTGACTTGAAACGAAATGCAACATTATTTAGCTATGACGCCTTAGATTTTGGATTCAGCGCAGCAATCAAAACTCATAATAAGAATATATTTAAGGCACAAAAACTAAAATCAGATGCTTTTACAGTTAAAGGTTTAGGTAACTTTAGGCCTTTAGTTCGCTTTGCATTTAATAACGAATTAAATTCTATTTCCGATGTTTTTGAAAATAATCAGTACTACGCCCTTTGTGTTTTAGATTCAATAATTCCAGCTGGTGTTAAACCATTAGAGGAAGTCGAGTCCCAATTAAAATCTAAAATTAAAAACGAAAAGATCAAAATAGCTACTCTAGAAGAGACAAATAAACTACTTCTTGATATTTCTTCAGGCGAAAAAACATTATCTGATTTAATTAAAAGTAAAAAAGGGCTTGATGGCTTCATTAGGGAGACAAAGAAACTTAGTCAAGGTTTTTCAAGCATAGGGAAAAGCAGTTACGTCACAGGTTCAGTTTCTTCAGCTTCGTTAGGGAAAATTATTGGTCCTGTTGAAACAAATCAAGGATTTGTTATTTTTCAAGTTCATGAAAAATCACTGCTCGATACAACTGATTTTAATACCCAAAAAGATCAGATTTATAAAAACTTATTTTCAAAAAAACAAAACCAATATTTTCAGGCATGGATTTCTGATCTTAAAGATAAAGCTGATATAATTGATAATCGGAATTTCTATTTTTAATTGTAATTTTGCGTAAATAACTATTCCAATTTAATAATGTCTATTATCAAATCTAAAATTGATAAAAATTCAATCAGTTACAATTCTAATTACACACACAATAAAAAAATATTAAGTGAATTAAATGACTTAAAAAATAAAATCCATAAAATGGGTTCTCAACAAAGTGTAGCTAAACATATAGCAAAAGGAAAATTAACTGTAAGAAAACGAATTGAATTATTAAAAGACGAAGGAAGCTTCTTTATTGAATTATCAGAACTGGCTGCTTACAAGGTTTATGAAAATCAAGTCCCCGCAGCAGGTATAATTACTGGAATTATTAAAATCATGGAACGAAATTGTATAGTTATTGCAAATGATGCTACTGTAAAAGGAGGTTCCTATTTTCCTCTAACAGTAAAGAAACATCTCCGTGCTCAGGAAATTGCATTAGAAAATGAACTCCCATGTATTTATCTTGTGGATAGTGGAGGAGCTTTTTTACCGAAACAAGATGAAGTGTTTCCAGATCGGGATCATTTTGGGAAAATTTTTTATAATCAAGCAAGAATGAGTGCAAAAGGTATACCTCAAATTGCAGCAGTTATGGGATCTTGCACAGCAGGAGGAGCATATGTTCCAGCGATGAGCGATGAAGCAATTATTGTAAATAAAACTGGTACAATATTTCTTGGAGGTCCTCCTTTAGTAAAAGCTGCCATAGGTGAAAACGCTACTGCAGAGGAATTAGGAGGGGCAGAATTACATACAAAATTTAGTGGAGTAGCCGATCATTTTGCTGAAACAGATCAAGATGCACTAAAGAAAATAATTTCAATTGTAGATCATCTTCCTTTACCTGAAAACAAAAAATTAATAGAATTTTCTAAACCTATTTATGAACCAGATGAGCTGTTTGGCATTATAGAAAAAAGCCACCAACGACCTACTAACGTCCACGAGGTTATCGCTCGAATAGTTGACAGTTCAAACTTTGAAGAATTCAAATCAGATTATGGTAAAACTTTAGTAACTGGTTTCGCA
>NZKX01000142.1 GCA_002694025.1 Fidelibacterota bacterium
GATACTGGTGAAGAAACTATGACCGGGGGAAGAATAAAAAGAGGAATAGAAGATCTAAATGAAGACAAATTTATGCTTACATATGGCGATGGAATCTCGGACGTAAATATAAGGGAACTAACAAATTTTTTTGAGAATAGCTCTTTTAAAGCTGTAGTCACTGCGGTGAGACCTCCAGCAAGATTTGGGAGATTAAAACTAGACAAAGACAATGTAACAGAGTTTGGTGAAAAAAATCAAACAGATGAGGGATGGATAAATGGAGGATTTTTTGTGCTAGATAAAAGTGTTATAGATTATATCCCTGACGATCAAACGATATTTGAAAAAGAGCCTCTTGAAAATTTATCAAAAGATGGAAAATTAGGTGCATTTATTCATGAAGGGTTTTGGCAACCAGTAGACACAATAAGAGAAAAAGAAATTTTAGAGGAAAAATTTCTCACTGATCCATTAGATTGGTTATGACATTGGAAAATTTTTGGAATAATAAAAAAGTTTTAGTCACTGGTCATTCAGGTTTTAAAGGCATGTGGATGTCACTAGTATTAAATTATTTTAATGCTTCAGTAACTGGAATATCTAAAACAGGCAAAGGTAGCAATGCTTATAAAACTTTAGATTCAAATAAATATTTTGAAAATGAATACTTTTTGGATTTAAGCGAACCTTTAAATGAAGACAATAAAAAAATTTTTAAGAATCAAAATTTTGATATTATTTTTCATTTTGCAGCTCAATCTTTAGTTTCAATTGCAGCAAAAGACCCTATTCGAACCCTTAAAACTAATGTATTAGGTACATTCAATATAATTGATGTGATCTTGAAAAGCAAAATATCTAATTGTATGGTTATATCTACTACAGACAAGGTTTACAAAAATACAGAGAATTTAAATAATGAAGATTCAAAATTAGGAGGAAGTGAATTTTATAGCAGCAGTAAGGTGGGACAAGAAATGGTAATAGAATCATTTAAAAACTCTATTCACGATCGTAAACTCAATTTATCAACTGTTAGATCGGGAAATGTACTTGGTCCTGGTGATGGTGCACCAGATCGTTTAATGACTGATTTAATTAAATCATTGAAAAAAGATGAAGATATTATTTTAAGAAATCCAAACTCTATAAGACCTTGGCAAGATATTTTGGATTCAATTTATGGATATATGCTTGTAGCTCAAGAAAGTTATATTTCAAACTCTGAAGATATTTTCAATTTAAATACTGAAATTAATAATGAAGTTACAACAAAAGAGATAGCAAATAAAACTATTAAAAAATGGAATTCAGATATAAAAATTATTGAGTCGAATGAAACGAATTATTATGAAGCCTCAAAATTAAGGCTTGACTCATCAAAAGCAGAAACTATTTTAGGATGGAAAAGTAAACTCAATATTGATATTACAATTGACAAAATTGTTGAGTGGGAAAAATCTAAAAACAAAAGTGATTGCGAAACAATCTCATTCAAGCAAATAGAAAATTATTTTAAGATTTGAAAAAAATTTTTATTATTGGTGGAAGAAGTTTTCTTGGGAAAGAATTCTCAAAATATTTACATAAAAAAAATTTTGATTTTTTTTCAATAAACGAAAATAATTCAGAAAATTACTCAATTAAAAAAATAAAATATTATTTAGAAAAAGAAAACCCTTCCATTATTGTAGATTTCAAATTTCCAATAGTATCAGCTAATGATGAAGATTTCAGTAAAATTAATGATAGAAATTTTTTTACACCTCAAAACAACTTATTTTCAGCAATAAATTCAAGTAATGTAATCATCGAAAAATTTATATTAATTTCTTCTACAAAAGCTTCATCCAATGAAAACTTGTACTCAACATTTAAAAAAAGACAAGAAGATATGTATAAAAAATATATCGAAAAGAATAAATTATTAATTCTTAGACTCGATTCAGTATTTGGTCCGGGTGATTTGAGCAAGACAAGATTAATTCCATATTATTTTAGAAACATATTAAAAAATCGTTCAATAGAATTTAATTTTAGTAAAAATGATGAAGCAAAATTTATTTATATTATGGACGTTTTAGACAATATTTATTGCGAAATCAATTCAAAAAAATCTACTCGAAAAAGTCATAAAATTAACTTCATTAATTTGATAAAGTCTTTGAATTTTATAATGAAAGAAAATCATAATCTTATTCCAAATGTTTTAAATAAAAATGTTGAATTAAATTGCATAAATATGATCAATAATGACAATTTTTATCACAATTTTGAAAAAACTGCATTTTGGTATAAAAAAAATTTATTGACTTAGTATAAATTCTAGATTTATTTGTGATAGATTATAAAAAATCAGGGCTTTAGAACACTATAAGTAAAATAATCTAAATCTGATAACTCCATTATCATCACTATTGCCCACATGCATAGAAGAGTTCCGTGAATATCCGCTTGATTTTTCTCATTAGCAATTTTTACATCATAGTAATGAGTTTGGTTTTGATCTTGAAAGTATGAAAAACCACCTTCACTTAAGCTAAAATGTGTTTTTATCATTGCCAAAATATTTTCACAAAAGTTTAAAACTTCCTTTTTTTTATGATTAGTTTCTTTGGAGCATCGATATAAAACGTATACAACATCTACCATGTCACAACCTCTGTTTGAAATTTTAGAATTTAAACAAAAATCAATTATTTTTTCTGGATATTGAATTTTTGCATCTATCCAATCAAGACCAGTTAATACTTTCATAGCTCCATTAATTAGTTCGTATTCATTTCGTTTATTACCTTCGTAATATAAACCATTTTCATTATTTACAGTTTTGTCAGTAAATTGAATTACCGTATTTTTTAATTTTTCAAAATTGTCACTTTTTAATTGCGTTTTTAAAAAAACACATATTGCGGAGAATTGGCCTCCACTACTCCATGGATAATTCCAATTTAGACCTTCTAAATAATTAGTAATTTCTAATTCATTTTTTGGAAATTCTTGATACAAAATTTGGTTTGGTTTATTTATTTCGTAAAGTGTAGAAATAGATTGTTTAGTTTCAGCACGTATATAATTTTCAATTTTTAAATTATTACTTTTATAATCTGTTCCAAGTAAAAAATTGGAAATATACTTTATAGGATATGCATAACCAGAGAATAAATTTTGGGATTTAAATAAATTAATATACTCATCATCAATAAAGCTATTTGTATTTGAAAAACTATCTATTTTTTGAAAAGAATTAATATAGCCTGCCCACTTTTCAATTTTATCGTCAGAAAATTTATCAACAGATCCTATTAATTTTAAAATTTTAAGTGCATAGCAACTAAAGCCTAAATTCAAATTTTTACCTTCTGTCGTTACTGAATTTTGAGAAGGATTGAATGAAAATTCAGATCCTTCTTTTTGTAATTTAGATAAATACTCTAAAACTGTAGTATCTAAGTTCGCAATCCAACTCATGATATTTTTGAGTTTTTATATAAACCTACATGTCTATGTTGACTGATATCTACAAGGTGAAAATTATTATTTATTAATATTTCGTTAACAGATTTAATTGTACTTTTTTGTTCAACTCCTCTTTCAAAACCAAAATCAACCGATACAAATTCTGTTATTTTTAATATATTATTTGCTCCTGATAATATTTCTGGTTCATGTCCTTCTGCTTCAACTTTAAATAGTTTCACTTTTTCTGGATTTAAGAGTGAATCTATTGTCTTTGTATGAACTTCAATAAACGACTTTTCACCAAAATATTCTAGCGACGAATTCCCACCAAAGCTATCAAGGTATAAGTTGGAAATTCCATTTTCGTTTGAAAGTGCAATATTATAAAATGTATCAGTTTCTCTTAATTTGTTTCTTTGTAGGCTGAAATAAGTTTGCTCATCTGGTTCAATTCCTATATAATTTATATCCAAACTACGAAGATAAAAACTATAATTTAGTTCACCTACATTAGCACCACAGTCAATGATTGTGTCGCCATTTTTAAAAGTTATATAATCAAGACAATACGTTTCATAAAGTAGATTAAATATTGAATTCTGATCATTTTGAATGGTACGAATTACTCTTTTGTTTGGATAATTGATTTTTAGATTTTTATTAATTGATTTTGTGTAAGTTTTATTTTTTTTGTCGTATTTTATATTTGAATATCTTCTAAATAAGAGATTCATAGAGTAACAAAATAACCTTTTATTAGTTTTTTTTAAAATTAACTGTGAAAATTTTCCAACAATCAATATATAGATTTTAGAAAATAGATTTTTTTCATTTATGTTATAAACCTTGAATATAAAAGAAGGTAAATTTATTAAGGTTAAAGGAGAGTTTTTCATAATTTAATATAATATGTTACTAAACAAATTTTGTTATAATTGAACTTTATCGGAGTAAAAATTAAAGTACTAGTATTTGGAAGTAATGGACTTGTAGGTTCATCGATAGTCAGGAAATTTAAAGAAAGAGAAGATATTGATTTAATTCCTTCATCTAGAAATGATGTGAATCTATTTGATTTTGAAAAAACAAAAAGTTTTATAAAAGATGTTCAACCCGATGTAGTAATCAATGCCGCTGCAAAAGTAGGCGGAATACAAGCAAACAATATTCAAAGATTTGATTTTATTGTTGATAATTTAAAGATAAACATTAATATTCTTGAGTCACTGAAAGATTTTCCTAATACGAAAATAATTAACTTAGGCAGCAGCTGTATTTATCCTCTTGATATTAAAAATCCCATAAAAGAAACATCAATAATGACTGGAAAGCTAGAAGAAACTAATTCACCATATGCTATGGCCAAACTTACAGCAATTGAAATTGGTGACACAATGTCTAGAGAGTTTGGTCATGAAATTATTAACTTAATGCAATCAAATGTTAGTACGTATAAATTAAATTTGGGCCCCAGTATCTTATATCCCATCAGTCAATTTTTAACATGGTATGTCATTATTATTGAA
>NZKX01000079.1 GCA_002694025.1 Fidelibacterota bacterium
GGTTCAAAACGGGTAAAATTAAATCCGAGAAAGAATAAAAATAGTGATATAAATATAACATTAGAGTTGAATGGTGATTCCCAAATGGTAGAGTGCTATTTATATAATAATAATCCTCCAACAATTAAAGATCCTATACTTTCAATTAAACAAGTAAAGTTAAAAACTACTCCAGGGCATATTTATATATCATGGAAAGATATTAAGCAAGCTAAATTGTATAAACTTTTTGAGGATGGAAAGGAGATTTACTCTGGTACAGAACCAAGATATGAAAAAAAAGTAACGCCAGGAATAGAATATTGCTATGCTATAAAGGCATTAGGAGAATTTGGATTGGAGGGTGAAATGTCAAAACTTAAATGTTCTAGTGCTAGAACCAATATACCTAGGGATATAAAAATTGAAGTTTTCAAAAATACACTTACGTTTAATTGGAGCTACGTTAATGGTGCACTAGCTTATAATGTTTATAGGGATGATGAAAAGATTTCTTCAGTTAATGATACCACTTTTCAAGATCTTAATCTCGAATTTGATAAAGAGTATTTTTATAAAATCACCGCTGTTGATGCCCTAAATAAACAAAGTGATTTTTCTATAGAGCTAAAAGCTAGAACTCATAAATTTATTGAACCTCCGATTTTATCATCCATGGAAAGCAAAAAAAATATCACTCTTATTTGGAATGATGTGGAAGATTCAGAATATTATAATATTTATAGAGATGGGTTGCTATTAGCTTCAGAAAAGGGAAATTCGTTTGTAGATAAAGTCAAAAGAGGGAAAAAATATTGTTATGAGGTAAGTTGTATAGATCAATATAAAATTGAGAGTAATAAATCAAACCTATTTTGCAAAAAGTTACTTCTAGAATCACCTAAGGGACTTGTAGCTAATGCAGATGTCAATAGCATGAATCTTAGTTGGGATCAAGTTGAGGATGTATCTTATTATATGATTTATGAAAAACTTTCTAATCAAGATTATAAATACATTGGAGAATCAACTAAATCATACTTCAAGGTAAAATCCCTGGATTTTTCTGCAAATATTTGCTACGTTGTTACTGCAGTAGATAAAGAAGAAGATGAAAGTTTATACTCGATATCAGCTTGCAATAGAGTTTTCGACCCCCCACACTTTACTATTCAAAGTCATAAATTAATTGAGCCTTCTGGAAATGGAGTCTTAGATGCCCGAGAAAATGGTGCCGTTCAGTTCGCTATTTTCAATGATGGACAAAGCCCTGCATATAATATTAAGATTTTGTTAACTGAACAGGATCCTTCTAAAAGTATTGTATTGGGTAATGCGGTTATCTTAGACACATTAAAAGCAGGAAGGATTAAATTTGTTAATATTGATATTAAATCTCTGCTTGATGTAAAAACAGGAAACCAGGCTTTAGAACTGAATTTGATTTCTCAAGATCAAATAAGTCTAGAGGAACCCTATTTATTTAATATTAAAACAAAATCTATGGTTCCTCCAAAGATGGTTGTAGCCGATTTTGCAATTACAAATGATTTTAATACTAGATATATTCCTAAAAATGAGACTGTAAGTTTAACCTTGCGGGTCCAAAATGTTGGGGAAGGAGATTCTGAATTTGTTGATATTGAACTTAAAGAAAATAGGACTTTTAAGACTCCTGGATTTTCTGGTCGATTAACTCTGCCGAGATTTTCTTCTGGTGATTACATGGATATAGAAATTCCTATAAAAACTTTATTGGATCAGTTTTTTATCAATGTGGAATTAAAAGATTATTTAAACAACATACACAAGCAAAGAATCGATTTGCAAACAATGCGAAATTATAGGTCTCCAATAGAACTTACTATTCAGGACCTTGGTGCCAAAGACATTGTGTTTTATCCCGATGAGCTAGGTGAAATTGATGTAGATAGACACATACCTTTAAGCCGTAAAAATCCCAATGGTTTGGCGGTTGTGTTTGGTATTGAAGACTATCAAGATTTAAGATATCCGAAATTAAGATATGCTGGTAGAGATAGAGATGTTATGAGAAAATACTTTAATCAAGCTTTTGGTTTATCTGACTTTCAATTGCTACCATCAAAACCTTGGCAAATGGAGGGAGGGCCAAATGAAGAGGAATATCGCATTATTTTTGATCCCTATGACGGAGATCTTCGTAAGCGAATTAATTCTGCTGTTAAATATTCTAATATTGAAGAAATTGATGTATTCCTTTATTACAGAGGATATGGTGAATGGGTAAACGGTCAACCTCTTCTAATCCCAAAAAATGCAAAATTTGATAGGCATGTGACAAAATATCCTATTGAAGATTTGATTAATAGTTTAGTAAAACTTTCCATATTAAATAGTATTAAAACTATTACACTATTTATGGATATTACATACATTAATCCTGAAAGTTCCTCTGGTTCATTTTGGGATTATCCTGATCTGCCTAATAAAATAAGTATCCTCAGTGCCTCCTCAAATGGTGAGACCTCCCAAATCTTTGAAGACAAAAAGCACAGCGTTTTCACATATTCTCTTTTAAAGGGTTTTGCCGGCGCAGCTGATGATGGAGATAATGTAATTAATCTAGATGAGATTACAGAATATGTTTATAAATCTGTTCCTAAATATGTCGATAAAGTTCCTGGATTTATAAGGCAAAATCCTACCTTCAATGGAAAGGATTTAAAACGAACAATAATAGATTTAAGATAAAAATTTTAGGAAAATATGAAAGAAACTAAAATGGGTAACTTTTTTGCTTTACTTGTAATAATTATCTCAGGGTTTTCAATCATTAAGTGGAAAGAATATGAGCGAGGAGTCTTGTTAGAAATTTCAGATTCATTATCCGTCTCTAAAAAAAAAGAGCTAAAGCCTTCCCTTGATATTGTATCAAAAGTAAGCTTGTTGGAAAAGATGGCCCTAAAAGAAAGAGAAAAAATAAGAGTAATGGTTGAGCATGATAATTCTCCTTTCACATCTACTTATCCTATGATATTAGATGCTACAACTTCTTATGATCCTGACCTAGGAGATGAAATTCAATATGTCTGGAAACAGATTTCAGGACCCACGATTGAACTTCGTCCGAACCCATTTGTAGGGAAGGTAAGTTTCGAAGGTGAAGCTGGAGAGTACATATTTGAGCTGACAGTTTCAGATAATTATGGAGCAAAAGCAAAGGCCATTAGGACAGTTGTTATAGAACCGGAGCCTAATGCTTCACCCATTATAGATGTAAAGGTTAGGCAAGGTTCTGAATTAAATTAGGGTTATAGAGCTCAGCTATTTAATTTCCTTACTAATTATTTAAATTTATTGTCTAAAAAAATATGGAAAAATCTGTTGTTCTTGGAATTGATATAGGTGGCACAAATACTATCTATGGTTTTATTATGCGTGATGGTACTATTATTTTCCATGATGAAATCCCAACATATGGAGCCAAGCCAATTTCAGATCTTATTGGAAGAATTAGTGATAACGTAAAGAGATTTTTTTCCAAAAATCTAGATTACTCACTTAGTGGAATTGGTATAGGTGCTCCAAATGGAAACCATTACACAGGTATGATTCAAAGTCCTCCAAATTTAAGTTGGGGAAATATTGATATTGTTTCACTTTTTAAAAAAGAGATCAATGCTAAAACATTACTAACAAATGATGCCAATGCTGCTGCTTTAGGTGAAAAATTTTTTGGACTAGCAAAAAATATGGATGATTTTGTTGTCGTTACGTTGGGAACTGGGCTAGGCAGCGGTATTTTTAGTTCAGGAAAGTTACTTTATGGCCATGATGGCTTTGCTGGAGAAATGGGCCATATATCCATAGATTTTAATGGTAGATTGTGTAATTGCGGTAACAAAGGGTGTTTAGAGTCGTATGCTTCTGCTACTGGTATAAAAAATACTATTAAGAACTTGATTGAAATAGATCCTCAAAATAAACTTCTTCAAATTTTAAGTAAAGATAATTTAGATGGATTTCTTCTTGATAAGGCTTATGATGAAGGTAATAAGACTGCAATTAAAATATACCATCTTACTGGAGAAAAACTAGGGCAGGGTCTTGCCCTTGTAGCAAATTTATTAAGCCCTGAAGCTTTTATATTTTATGGAGGTTTCAGCAATGCCGGTGAGCGTATTCTTTCCCAAGCTAGAAAGTCAATGAAAGACAATTTAATCAACAATTCAGGGAAAAATATAAAACTTATTCAATCAGGTTTACCTCAGGGGCAAGCAGGTATATTAGGTGCGGCTTCTATGATTTGGACAAAATAATTCAAAAGCTAACTTAAAAAATAATATTTATAATCATCATAATCTGATTTATTAATTATATAATAATGCTTTTTCAAATTATAGTTAACTATTCACAATAGAAGAGCTCGAAAAGAATATTGTAACGAAACAAAAAAAATAAATTGATAAAGAATAATCATAAGTCCGCAATTACTATATTTTTGATACTCAGTCTCTATTTTTTAATGGAAATTTTCCCAATTCGAATAGCAATAAAAGAGACGGTTCAATAATAAACACTAGTTGAATTTGAGATGGCACGTTAACATGATTAATACAAGTAATAATTTTATTGGTCACCTTTTCTTATTTTTTTTTATTTTTTGTTCTTTTTGGAGATGCGCCAATGTCCCACCTCCTCAGCCATCAATACCTGAGCCAGCTGTTGTAGAACCTGAGCAAGTTGTTGAGGAGCCTGAACCAATTCTTAAAAAGCTACCATCCCCTCCTAAAGGTTTAAATGTTACTTCAGTTATATATAACCGCGATCATATGATGATAGAATGGGATATGTCAAAAGATTCTAATTTTAGTAGTTATAATCTACTAAAATCTATTGATACAGTTAATGATCCAGATACAGTATTTATTACAGGTGACATAAATCGAACCACTTTTAAATTAGAAAAATTTGATCCTACTTTAGAAAATTGGTTCTGGATTAATGTTATGAATGAAACAGGATTGAATACAAGTGGGATGAAAAAAAGTAATAATGTTGAAATTCAGGCTCCTAGGAGTTCCCGGTTACGAACTGTCGACGGGAAATATGACTTAAAAATTGAATGGACAATGAATAGAGATATTGATTTTGAAAAGTATACTATTCTCCGATCCAATAATGAACAAATGAAAAATAAAGAAAAAGTTAAAGATTTTTTAAAAAGGGAGGATACTACACTGGTGCTTTCACTTGACAGTGTTTATTTCTATCAGATTATGACACAAGACTATTGGGGCCTTACATCTTATAGTAATGTAATTAAAGGAGATTATCAGATCGAAATTTGGGGAGTGGAGTACTCTATCGTAAAGACGAGAAAAATAGATTTAGCAGGTAAGAAGTTATTTGGACCTATACCGTCGGAGTTTGGTAAACTTTTTAACCTTGAGGTACTACTTTTACAAAAAAATTTTTTGACCGAAGATATTCCAGAAGAATTATGGGATTTGAGAAAACTTAGAGTGCTTAATCTTAGTAAAAACCAATTTGATGGTAAGATTCCTGTTGATATTCACAAGGCTAATACTCTTCAAGAAATTTGGTTTGCCAATAATAATTTTGATGGAAATATACCGCATCAAATTTTTACTTTAAAAAACCTGACACATATCAACCTCAGTAGTAATAGGCTATCAGGGAATATAAGTGAATCATTAGCTAACTTAGGTAATTTAAGATACTTGAATTTATTTAATAATAACTTCATGGGATCTATTCCAGTGGAGATTGGTGAATTGAAAAATCTTGAATTTTTAAGTTTAGGGAAAAACAACTTAACAGGTAGTATCCCCTCTGAAATTGCTAAAGCAGATAAACTTCAGTCTATTGCTCTTTTTGAAAACCGATTGGTCGGTCGTATACCTATAGAAATTGTTACTTTAAAAAATCTAGTATATCTGGGCTTGTTTGATAATCAGCTTAGTGGAAATATATCAAATCAAATCTTTGAAAATCCTAATTTTTTATATCTAAAGCTTAATAATAATATTCTTGAGCAAGTGAACTTCGACTCTTTATGTGAATCTGGATATAACTGGGGCAATTCAATATATTTTGATGTTTCAGATAATGATTTTAAAGAAAAATTATCGACCTGTTTTTCTGATAATGTTTTTTATGAAATTTACTCATCAACCAAGGATAAAGAATAAAATTGTTGATGGTATAGTATTATTTCATTACTTTTGTTATATGTCTGAATTTATTTTATACCATAACCCGAGGTGAGGAAAGAGTAGGGAAGCCGTGTTGCTTCTAAATAAAAGAAAGGTAAATTACACCTTGATTGAATATCTGAAGAATCCATTAAGTGTGGATGATGTTTTGTTATTATCAAAAAAACTAGGTTTAGATCCTGGAAGATTTGTAAGAAAAAATGAAAAAGATTTTAAAGAAAATAATTTGATAAAATTCATTTATGATAATAATAAAATGGCTGATTGTATATCAAAATTTCCAAAGATTATGGAACGACCTATCCTTGTAAAAGGAGATAAAGCAGTAATAGGTAGACCGCGTGAAAATATTTTTAAACTGGTGAAAAAATAATTATAATAATTCAAATAATCTTTTCCTTAATTCTTATTGCATCGATCAACATTGGGTGCGAGCCATTTGCAAAGTCCTATCCATCCATATCAAACCCAAGAATGTATGAATCTGATGAGTTCCTTAGCCCCGCTTCAAATCCAGACCAAATAAAAGTTGTTACTTGGAATATACGTTGGGGTTGTGGACGTCTACCTTGGTTTGTCGATTCATGCGGTGAAATGGCTCTCGCAGACTATGAGAGTGTAGAAGAGATAATGGAGAAGATAGCTGATACATTAAATTCTATTGATGCGGATATAGTTCTTTTACAAGAAGTTGATATTGAATCTAAACGTTCAGGTTTTATGGATCAAATGCAGTACCTACTAAACAATACAAACCTTAATTACGGAGCATATGCTTCAATGATGGATGTTGATTTTGTTTTTTCAGATGGACTCGGCAGAATAAATACGGGTAATGCCATTCTATCCAAATTCCAGCTTACCGAGGCAGAAAGAATAAAGCTTAGGCTTAGGACAGACCAGAGCACTCTAGTCAAATATGGATATGCAAGAAGAAATATTCTAAAAGCTAAGATTCCTGAACTTTCTCAAGGTTCAAAAGATTTTTATGCAGTAAATATTCATGCTACTGCTTTTGCAACAGATGACACAAAAAAGCAGCACATCAATAAATATGTGGAAATATTATCGGATATTCAAAACAACAATAATTATTTTGTTACTGGAGGTGATCTGAATTCGGTACCCCCAGGATCCGTTGTAGATTTTTGCGAAAGCGATAAGTGTGATGGTGAAAATTGTGATGGAGATTATGAAAATAATGAAGCTTATCATGGATCATATTTTGAACATTTTGAAGGTGAACCTGATATTTTAGTTCCACTTTATAATTCTTACGATGCTGCAATTAACTTGGCAGATGCGAATCTTCCTGTTCACTATAGTCATGCTCCTAGCACTAGTTTTGAGAGGAATAATATTAAATATGATAGAAAACTTAGTTATCTTTTCACAAATAAAAATTGGATTAATGAGAAATCTATAACACACCAAAATGCTTGGGAAATTAGTGACCATATGCCAATAAGCAGTATAGTTATACTAAGTAATAGATAAATATGGAAGAGATGAAAAAAAAAGCAACTTTTATATTTCTATTATTTTCAATTTCTTTAGGTAATGTGCAAAACTGGAAATCCCATTCGGCTTTCGTTTTACCTAATAAACGTTATGAAGTTGGACTATTTCAATCTTTTCGCTATGGTTATAGTGAAAGCTTAGAATATAGTACATATCCGTTGTGGTTTTTTGTGATGCCAAACCTCGCTCTAAAAAAGTCGCATGATAAAATTTTCGGGTATAATATAGCAAGTAAATGGTCTTTATATTATCCTTCCCCAATTTTAAACATGGTTTCTAAAAAGGGTATAGGGGGATTTATCGACCCCACGCTTAAGGTTCCTCCGATGCTTGGATTTTCTCTTTCCTTGATCATGTCTAGGCCGATGTTAGGTATGAATATTTCACTCAACACTGGGGTAGATGCTGGTATTTCATTTGGCGACTTAGATCACAGAGTAAATATAGAGTTACCTCTTCTTTATCATCGCTTAAGTGTATTTCATAATAATTATGGGTTTCATACCGGTTTTGATTTAGAAAAAAATATCATAGGTAAAATTAGTGCTCTTGTGGATTTAGACTTTAGTATTTTACCGGGATTAGGTACTAGAGAAAGCGATTTAGGTTTATCAAAATTACTAGGGAAATATTCTCTAGAACACAAAGCACTATTAATCTTTACTAGATCAGAAACGTTTAGAATTTTAACTGGATACAAATTTGTGCATGGAGAATATCCGTTTGGTGCCGAATCTAGAATTTTGCCTTTCCTTTTTTTAGCTGATATCTGGGTTCCAATGATAGAATTCCAATGGGGAGGATCTTTTAAATAGTTGAGAACCTTTTAAATTTTGAGTAGCCTATTTGTACTCACATATCGAAATATTTCTGGAACTATCACTAACAATCTTTATGAGATAGGGCTATTGTACAAAAAGATTCATCCCCACTATCTACTTAAAAAACTTACTTTTTGGCTTATCACGTTATTAGTTATAGATAAAGTATTTGATATTTTTATCAAGAAAGAGGTTTGGAGTATTGAATAAATGGCTTTGTCTTAAGAAAATACATATGCAGGCACTATAAAAATGATTAAAAATTTTTATATTTTTTAAGTAATAAAATCCTTGCTTTATGTTGAAGACTTGTCCATATATACCAATGAGAAATGACCTTAGAAAATTGAAGAATATTTATAGTATTCCTGATCTTTTCCTTTAAA
>NZKX01000024.1 GCA_002694025.1 Fidelibacterota bacterium
CATGGGTCAGAAAATAAACTTAAAGAACTCGGACTTATCAAACAAGAAGGCAAAACCTACATTGTGAAAGATGGAGATTGTATATTTTTCAAATTTAATGTTTAAGTAAGCAAAATAACTAGCGATTATCATATTCGTAGTCGTCGTCCTCATATTCGTCATCGTAATCATCCCACTCATCATCATCTTCATACTCATCATAGTATTCAGGAGGATAACTAAAGTATGGATTATTAGCCATCAGGTAAGGGTCATAGGGATTTGTGGGGCTTATTTCTTCCTTTTTTTCTAGCTCTTCTTTTTTTGAAGGTGTTTCCTGTTTAACAACAATCACCTTTGGATCAGTAGCCTGATTTGTTTGGTTTGAATCTTTAACTTTATCGATTGCGCTTAATACAAATTTTCGATCATCTTCAGATAAAGAATCAGTGTTCGGATTAGATGACCTTAATACTAATTGCTGATTTCTAAAATTCAGTCCGGTTAAGACGGCGAAAAATAAAATTACAAGGGATAATAATGAACCTTCAGGTTTAAATTCAAATCCTCCCCACAAGTTTTGTGAAATACCAAAACCTAGAAAGATCCCAACAGAAAGCATCACACCAAATAACATAATCATATTCCCCATTTGCTTAGGGATTGTAGATTCCATCACAAGCATGTACAAAAACCAAACCAATATCCCCATCACAGTTATTAGAATACTGGCAAGGAATTCTCCTAAGATAAGGGCTATAACAAAGCCGATAACACCGGAAGCTGGAATTAAGTACCCTATTCCCGATTTCATATCGTTAGCCATTTTGAAACTCCTAAAATACCTCGAACAGTACTAAAAATTGCTGTTTGTTTTTAACAAAAGCAAGTTTTTTCATAGTTCTAAGTTTTGTTTTATTTCAATAGTACGAATTAATAATTCAATTATGTAATTTTAGTTTCAGATATGTCAGACAAGCTTATTAATATCGGCGTAGTTGGTGTTGGCCATCTCGGAATACATCATGCTAAGCACTACTCGAATATTTCAACTGTGAACTTAGTTGGAGTATATGACCTTAATTTTAAAAGAAATAGCTACGTAGCTAAAAGATATAAAACCTCCGCTTACACAGATTTAATAAAATTAATTAACAATGTTGATGCTTTATCTATAGTTGCGCCAACTCCATACCACTTTGAAATAGCAAAATTGTGTATTGAGAATAAAAAGCATGTATTTATTGAAAAACCAATTACTGTTAAACTAGAAGAAGCAAACACTTTAATCAAGTTAAGCAGGAAAAATTCAGTAATTATTCAGGTTGGTCACATAGAAAGATTAAATCCTGCCTTAATAGCATTAGAGAAATATGACATTGACCCCCAATTTATAGAAATACAGAGACTTGCACCTTATACTTCAAGAGGATCGGATGTTCCGGTAGTGTTAGATAAAATGATACATGACATTGACATATTATTATCTTTAGTAAAAAGTGATGTTGCTTCTGTAGAAGCAACAGGAATGTCTATTATTACCAATTCTTTAGATATCGCACATGCAAGAATAAAATTTAAAAATAGTTCTGTGGCTAGCCTCATGTCTAGTAGGATAGCTCAAAATAATGTTAGGAAAATAAAACTATTTCAAAAAAATTTGTATTCTACAATTGATTTGCTAAAAGGGTCTACCGAAATATATAGGATTGAACAAAGTAAAAAGAGTAGTCCAGATATCTTAAAGTATGTTGACTTTAAACGTAATGGCGAAAGAA
This sequence comes from Fidelibacterota bacterium, assembly GCA_002694025.1. The sequence goes on from NZKX01000024.1 coordinate 1,758, forward strand.
AATTTATAACCTACATGAAACCTGATTTAAAAAAATATGATGCCCTTGAGCTTGAATTAAAAAACTTTTCAAATTCAATAATTGGGAAAGAAAAACCGATCGTTGATGGAGAATCTGGAAGGGATGCTTTATCAGTAGCTCTGAAAATACAAAAGACAATTAAAAAGGACTTTTCATAATGGATCTACGATCTTTCTTCTTCAAAAATAGAAGCTATACCCCAATTCCAATAATTCTAGGAATTTTATATTATTCAGAGCCCAACTATCCCTTTTGGTTATGTGGGTTTTTTCTTATTTTATTTGGCGAGCTAATAAGATTTTGGGCAGTGCGATATGCTGGAGGACGCACCAGAACAAAGAACGTGGGAGCTAACCTGCTTTGCACCTCAGGACCATATTCAAGGACAAGAAACCCTTTATACATAGGTAACCTTATTATTTATACCGGGGTAGTGCTTTTTTCAGGAGGAGTCCATATGATTCAATTTCTTATACTTGTAATTGTTTACTTTACTTTTCAGTATAGCATGATTATATCCTTAGAGGAGCAACGGCTATTAAAATTATTTGGACAAAGTTATGCAAATTATAAGAACCATGTCCCTCGAATCATACCTTTGCTAAAACCGTGGACTAAAGGATCAAAAATAACACCAGCATCAATTTCAAAGACTTTAACAACTGAAAAGCGCACATTGCAAAACATAATTATATTATTTTGTATAATTATTGCTAAACCATATATTTCCAATTTTACCTTTTAGAGGTTCTACATGAAAGAACCGCTCAAATTATTTTTAATTGCAGGCGAACCATCAGGAGATTTTCACGGAGCAAAATTAATTAGAGCATTAAAATCAACAAATCCTTTTACGTCTTTTATGGGTCACGGAGGACCTTTGATGGAAAAAGCAGGAATGAAAATTATTGAACCAGTTCAAAGTTTATCCGTAATGGGATTTAAAGAAGTCTTGGTGCATTTACCTAGAATTTGGAAAATAATGAATAAGACAGTATCTCTAGTAGAAAAGATTAAACCAGATCGAATAATACTGATAGACTATCCAGGCTTTAATCTCCGTTTCGCAAAAAAGATATCCACATTAAAAATCCCAATAAGCTATTTCATTCTACCGCAAGCATGGGCCTGGAAAAGTAAAAGAGTAGAAATAGTTAAGAAATACTTTGAACAATCATTTTCAATCTTTCCCTTTGAGTATACCTGGTATAATTCTAAAGGAGTAAATACAAAGTATTTTGGACATCCTTTCATGGATATAGATCATCTAGATGAAAATAGAAACCAATTCTTTAAAAGACACAACCTAAATCAAAAATATAAATTATTAGCTTTGCTACCAGGAAGCAGACAGCAAGAAATAAATAAACATTGGAAAATATATATTGAAACTATTGCTCTCATAAAGCAAAATTATCCTAACCTGCAAGTAATTGTCGCAAAATCAGATAATACAACTTTTCCAATTATTGATAAATCGTTTAAAATTGAAAAAAATGCAAAAAAAGCTATTATTGCATCAGATATTGCAATTGTAGCATCTGGAACAGCAACATTAGAATGTGCCGTGGAAGGGACTCCTTTAGTTGTATGTTACAAGGTTTCTTGGTTTACTTGGTTTCTAGCTAAATATCTAGTAAATGTAAAATACTCGTCAATTGTTAACCTTATTGCTAACAAGGAAGTTGTCCCTGAGTTTTTACAGTCGGAAATGAGACCTGAAAAAATAAAAACCAAATTACTTGAACTATTAGATGATGAATCATCATTCCGAAATCAAATGCTAGATGATTTTATTAAAATTAAGGGTAAACTTGGAACACCAGGTGTTTATTTAAGAGTCGCAAGTGAAATATTAAAGGCAACAAGAAAATGAAAAGGTCAATTTTTGAAAGAATAAAAGTTTCAATCCTTAGCTTAATTCTAAAATTTATATATGGGACAAATAAAATAACTGTTAAAGGAGAAGAAAATTATCTTAACCTAATAAAAGAAAATAAATCAATTATTTTTTCGGTTTGGCACGGACATTTACTTTCAATCGTATATGATTTACGAAATTTGAAAATTAATGCGTTAGCTGGAACACATGATGATGCAGATTTGATATCTCAGATTGCTATAAAATGGGGTTGGAATGTGATAAGGGGTTCTAGCAAAGAAAAAGGTTCAGAAGCTTATAAAGCTATGATTCGTATTTTAAGCAGATCGGGTAGCAATCTAATTTTTATAACCCCAGATGGGCCTTCTGGTCCACCACGGATACCTAAAAAAGGTGTTATAAAACTTGCCCAAAGAAGTCAATCCGCTATTATACCAATTAATGTTAATTACACAAAAAATTGGGGGTTTAGAAATTGGGATACTTTTTATGTTGCCAAACCTTTTGGAAATATTTTTATTGACTATAGAAAACCAATCTATTTTGATGAAAAGCAAAACAATAAAACTTGCCAAGAAATTTTGATTAAATCTATGGAAAAAAAATAGCCTAAACTTGTAATTATATAAAATGAGATCCTGGTTAAACTACTTACTTTTACCTGCTTTTATTTTGTATCGATCATTTATTGTTTTCAAAAACTTTTGCTACGATAAAAGCCTATTAAAATCAAGTCGGCTACCTTGCCGGGTAATAAGTATAGGAAACCTTACCTTTGGAGGCACAGGAAAAACTCCTACAGTTTTGTACCTCTGTAAATTTTTTCAAATTAGAGAAATCAATGATATTGCGATTCTTAGTCGAGGTTACAAGAGAAAGACAAGAGGAACGGTTTTAGTATCAAAAGGTGAAGGACCTCTTGAAAAATGGCAGAATGTAGGCGATGAACCATTTATGATGGCAAAAAAGACAAAAAACATACCAATAGTAGTAGACAATAATCGTTTTCGAGGGGGATGTTTTTTAATTAAAAACTTTAACACTAAAATAATTATCCTAGATGATGGGTTTCAACACCGATCTCTTTACAGGGATTTTGATATCGTTCTAATGAATGGCTCATCATTGCCATCAGATTATAGTTTTTTGTCCATGGCACCCATAAGAGAAGGGTGGAGTAGTCTAAAAAGAGCAGACTCAATAATTTTCACAAAGAGCAAACCTAAATTTGATTTATTAAAAAAAATTGAAAAGGAAAAGATTTTTTATTCTAAATCGATAACAAAAAGTAAGGTTGTTTTTCCAAAAAATATCATCCGCCAAAAATTAAAAAAGAAAAAGATAGTCCTGCTTTCAGGAATTGGAGATCCAAAAAGTTTTGAAAAAATTGCTAAACAATATGAATGTAAAATAGTTGGAACAAAGACATTTAGAGACCATTGCAATTACACTGATAAAATATTATTTGAGGTTATAGAGTTTGCAAACAACGTAAAGGCGAACTATATATTGACAACAGAAAAAGATTGGGTGAAACTAAGGCCTTTAAACCCCATTTTCCCTTTTGTTGTTCTAAAAATTCAACTAAAGATTCTAAGAAATAAAAATATTGAAAAAGTTTTAGAAAAAAAACTTAGTTTAAATTTGAGCCATGCCCCAAGCAAATACAACGCCGACAAAAGTTAACATTAACGGCCAACCAGTATTAACTAATTGCCTAGAACTAGGGTCATGGAAAACATGTACTTGAAAATCATGAGTTGATGTCGCTCCGTGCTCATCAATTGCCATCACTATAAAGTCATTCATCCCTAATTGGTTTTTGCGGGGGGTCCATTCTAAAACCGCTTTCTTTTTATCAAATCGAGCATACTTTGGCAACCTAACTGCCCTATAAGCAACCTTATCTCCATTCAAGTCTTCGGTAGTTACTTTATATCTCCAAGAGTGACCTGTCAATCCAACTGGTTTAGGATTGGATACTACCGTAGGTGCATTATTTACAAATATTTTCCCTACCTGGGTATCTGTCCCAAAACCATCGCTCACTGCAACCTCAAAAGTGTTATTATTAATCTGTGCAGCTTTGGGAACCCATAGTATCTTCCCATACCGATCCATTTGCATTCCATGTGGACCTTTCATCAAAGAAAACTCTAAAGATGCGTTTTTATTTTTGTCATCTACTCGAACTTGATATTTAAACAACTCACCAACTAACCCCATATGAGGAGGATTAGATACAATAGTTGGAAGTTGATTTGCATATATTTCAAAAGTTTGTTCATCCTTACTATATCCATCTGAAGCAACAACTGTTACTCTGTGGGCATCTGTTTGATCAACGGTCGGTGTCCAGCGAATGGTTCCTGATGAACGATCAATTTCCATTCCCTCTGGAAAATCTAAAAGGCTAAATCTTGTAGGACTTACACGTTCCACAATGACGCGAGGTGGCTTCCCTTTATTCCCATGGAAGAACTCCCAAAGAAAATCTTTTACTTTTATGGTTCTACCATCTATAGTTTTAAGTAAAACCCATAGCCTATCATCTTCGAAAAAAACCGAATGAGTATACCTTTTTAGGTTTAATCTAGAAACTAAGGAGTCGGCAGGATATTTAGGATCAACGTAATAGATTGCTTCTGCATTATGCCAATCACCAAGAAATCTATCTATATTTGCGAGCGCTACATCATCTGTGATGTTTATTGAAAACATTCTAATATTTGAAAGGTCTTCAATTTTAACAACTCTTTTAAAAGGAAGAAGAGAACCTTGATTTTTATCATTTATAATAAGTGGGTATGCATATTCTTCTCCTACAGTAGCGGACATTTTTGGTACGGAAACAATATTTATAGGAGAATTAACAAAAAATTCTGCTTCAATAATTCTGGATTCACGTCCATCTGATATTTCGATCTCTAATTGGTGAAAATCTAATTCATTAATTGTAGGCTCCCAACGTAAAAATCCAGAATGTGGGTCCATTCGCATACCAGATGGTAATTTATTAGCAGTGAAAATCAATGGGTCATTTTTATTGGGATCATAAACATCTAATTCAAAGTCCCATATCCCTCCTACGCTTATTGTGTTCATAATAGTTGGAGCATTCTTAATCACTGGAGGATGATTAACGAAAAGACTAACGAATTGAGAATCTGTAGCAACACCATGGCTAGCAACAATGGCATATTTAACAGTATCTACCTGCAAAGGGTTAGGAGTCCATGATATTGTTCCATCAGGATGTAATACCATTCCTTCAGGCCCGGTAAACAACTTGTAATTAATTTTTTGATCAGCTTTTTGTTTCCATACTTTAACCGAATATGAGTATTTTTCGCCTACGCTAGCTCTTTTAGGCGCTGAGGAAAGAATTTTTACTCCCGCTCTCGAAAATAGTTGAAACTCTTGGGCGGTTCTTTGAAAACCATCAGTCGCAATTAATCTCACATCATAAACTTCAACATGAGAACTATCGGTTTCCCAATATACAATGTCATTTTCGATAAACATGCCCTCTGGGTAAACCTCAAGTTCTAGTCTAACATTAGCATCTTTGTTTAGATCTTGAACAATTGGCTCATAGCTAAATTTTGAACCAGCTATAAATTCTGTAATAGTTGGCTCTGTTAAAAATCTTGGAGAATCATTTACGTAAACCCAAATACTTTCATCTCTACTCTCAAGTACGGGTGTAGATTTAAAAATTTGTTTGTCTTCACTAGAGCCGGTTGTTGCCTCCATAATCTCATCAACCTTCATTCTTACCATGTATGAAATTGGGAAAGCATCCAATTGTTTTTCAGATGGGATCCAATTGATAGCCTTACTTTCATATAAAAAGTACATACCCTTTGGAGGCTGATTTTCCCATCTAAAACTATAAAACTCATCGGATGAATCTTTGGGTATCTCATACAAAAATGGCTGTCCAGGCCTTAAAATATATCTGGGTAGAACATGTTTCGGAAGTATTTGACCAAGAGATTCTTTTGGTTTAGGCATTTTTGGTGCCTCTAATGATCTAACTATCTTTTTTGGAATAGTGATCTTCGGCTGTTCTTTTAAAACTCTTCCTTCCTTTTGATTTAGATTGATAGTATTTGGAATATAATTACTTGGTGATTCTCCAAGGTCTGTAATTATTCTTTGCTCTTGTTGAGGTTCAAGTGGTTTGGTGTCGGCTGGATCAACGTCAAAATAGGTTTCTGATGTTTCAGGTCTTATATCTTCTGCAACAGAAAGAAGACTTGGTAATTGTTTTTGAATGAAATCAGATGTTACTAAATATCCTTGATCTAGCTTATCTGATTTTTTACCTAACTGAATAACATATGTTGAATTTATTAAACCGTCCCAGCCTGAGACTATAACATTGCCATTATAAACTCCGGACTTCATCATTGGCAAAATGGAAAAAACCTGTATTTCATCTGGTACTTTTCTCATGGCATTTTCAATATTATTAACACCTCCATCTTTCCCAGAAATTAATGTTAATGCATTTATTTCAGATGATAATGTTAATATATCTTTATATGTGTCTTGATTGAAATCTGCGACACATACTTGAGTTAGAGGCCCTGTAGAAATTGGAAGGAGATCGATAACTAATGTTGCAGGAGTTAAAGTAAAAGCAACTATATCTCCTGAATTAAATGAAACTAAAACATCTAAAAACCCATCAGAGTCCCAATCAGTAAGTTCTAGTGAATGAGTTAAAATACCACTTATGCCTTCTATTTCCTTTTTTACTAAATGACCCGAATCAAAAACTCCACCAATATTATAAAAAGGTTGAGCTTTAATTATGTTCCCATCAGGGCTAAAAGCAACAACATCATCATAGCCATCATAGTCATAATCTAATGTTGCGATATACAATAATCCTGACCCGACTAATAATTGATCAGGTCTGATTTTTTTAATTACTGATAAACCTGTAGGAGAAGATCCTACAATGGCAAAACCTCTAAATGGACTTCCTAAAGAAAGAACTATTTCTTGTTCACCATCAGCATCATGATCTAATAATTGAAAATTATTACATCTAAGAGATTTATTTTCTTTCCCAATATCTAAGCTAGCAGATGGTATTTCGGAAAAATGAGTGCCATCCCAATCATAAGTTGCAATAAACACATG
>NZKX01000080.1 GCA_002694025.1 Fidelibacterota bacterium
TATAAATGAAATAATAGAGTAAGATAAAAAAGGGATTTTAATTTTCCGGATATTGGTGGGAAAACTTCAAATGATCGGCAGAGTGTAAATATGTTAAAAGATTAACATAACTAAATTATAAATGTCATTATTTGAAGAGAGAACTAGTACTGAGGGGCTTTTCGATTATTGCTTTTCTCTTGAAGTCTGATAATTGACTGAAATTCATTCCACTTATCATCTCGCAAATCCGCGGAAGATCTTTTAAATTTTAATTTAGACTCCAAGAATTCTACCCTTTTTTCTAAGGATAATAACTTCTTGTACAATTCATTAATTCTCATATAATAATTTGTTTAAAAAAACCATATAAATTCAAATGGATTTATTAGGATGTTGTGTCAGAAAAGGAATATCTAAAAAATAAAGTCTAAGAAAATATAAATACAGATACAATTAAGAATACTTTTGTGATAATTAATATTCTCACCATATAAATATAATTTATGTATTTATTTTTCTTTTTAAGGTTTTTATCAAATGGTTTAAAAACCGATTTCATAAAATCTTTAGAATTGTAATTATTCATTTAATCAGAATTCATTTCTATTGATTCTTATTTGACATATTTCTTAGTCTTCAAGTCAGAATAATAGTTGAAAATCAATACCAATTATCATAACCATTTTTGAATCTATAACTATCATATTGTTATACATCTAAAGATGATTTCATATTTTTTATTAAAAATTAAAACTTGATTTTTACTCAAAATAAATATTATAAATTTATGATTTTTAGGTCACTAAATTTTTATATAATTATCATTAATCATCATCTAATAATATTACAAATTAATTTACTAGAATTTAAATAAATTGAAATTAATTGAATTATTTTAATCCTCGCTTAAATCATATGGGATAATAGTAAACAGAATTGGATAGTAACATAATAACAAAAATTAACGTCATAGTTAATGGACCTAAATAAATACTGCCAGTTTGTTCAAAGAAAAATTTTTGGAAGAAAGGCAATACTAGAAGAATGGGCACGACAGAAAATAGAAGATTTACATATAACCAACCTTCTTTCCAAAAAACAGTTCCTGTTAACCAAAAAGTAGAATATTGAATAAATAAAATGGTTATTAAACCTCCAGAAGTAGCAAGTGTATATAAAACTGAAGGCGAGAGTCCAATACCATTTTTAAACCTTATAGATCCATTTATTCTCAAGGAGTTCGATAGAAAGAACAAGAAAAAAAAAGGAAAATAAACAGGTAAGATATACAATGTCTCTTTATTAAAAACTTTAGATGAAATAAAGATAAATCTATAGTCTATATGAAAAAGAAAATAAATAAAATTTAATAAAATAAAATAAGATAAAACTATCAACAAAGAAACAAGTATTGTCTTTGAAAGGTTAACAAGTGAAATTGATATTCCGAACATACTTTTTTCCACCCCATTATATTTTCCATAGATTTTGTAGGAGAAATAAAATAAAAATAATCCTATTAAACCATTTAAAGCTGCCCAAAGCATGATTGTATTGTTCATTCTTTGAGGAAAAAACCAAGTTTGTACACGATTTGTCGCATCAATAAATAAAAATTTGGTAAGCTCTGATAATGGAATAAAAGAAAAACATGAGATTAATATACTTATTATCAATGTACACCAAAAAATTATCAAACCTTTTCCTTTTGGCTTTGGTAATAACTTTGGAATAGGACTGCCTAATCCCATAAAAAAGGGTAACTTAATAAGAATTTTAGTAATAGGAATTATCAGAAGTAAACCACATATTAAACAAATGAAAGTGAAGATTTCTTTCCAAAACCACACCTGCCCCTCAACTGAAACAGATTTTTCTAAACCAAACACATGTAAAAAATAACCTATTTGATTTCCAATTGCACTTGGTGCATATGGTTGAAAAGGATGAAGTAATTTTTCATTAAAAATAACCACTGCAGAATGATTGGCAAGATCACCATAGTAGTTACCCATTTTTATTTTATCTTTATTAAAATTTCCATCTGTTTGAATATTAACTAATCTCAAAATTTCTGGAGCATTTTCTAGATTACCATTTTTTTGCTCATTTTGCCAAGCTCCTTCATCATACAACGCATAACTAACACCAATATTAGAACGCACTTTTTTTAAATCTTTTTCCTTAAATCCCATTCTTAACATTCCAGATATAAAAACTGAATGAAGTTTACTTTTAGATTCATTCTTTATTGCTAATTTTCCAAAATATTGTGCTCCGCGCATTGCAGCAAGTCCTCCTGCAGAATGTCCTGTTACTCCTATCTTTGATTTGTCCACATAATTCAAATTGGCAGTTTCATATACATAATCTACAAGAGCGAACATTCCATATCCCTCTTTTGTAGCAGATCTCCTACTTAAAGAGGAACTTGACATTCCTTGTGCATATGGATCTATGGATATAGTTACAATGCCCCTTCTTGAAAGTTCAATGGCGATATTTGATAAGGTTTCTTTAGATCTTTGAAAGCCAGGTATTATTATTACCAAAGGAGCGGGGTTATCCGAAGTAGCCTTATAAGGTTTAAATAAATCTGCTACAACCCATTGACCATTTTGCGTAGGGATTTTAATAGATTCAACCCTAACCTGCCCCCAGGATGATTGTATCAGCGAAGCAAAGTAGCTTGAAAGAAATAGAATTAGAAGCACAATTATATATTTTTTCATTCTAAACTAAATCAATTTATTAGGTTGAAAACTTTTCTAAGTAATTCCCTATTCTATCCAAACCTTTTTGAACATACTCGCTGGAAGTCCCATAACCAATTCTTACATACCCTTCTAATCCATGCCATTTTCCAGCTGTTAATAAGACACTATAATTATCTCGTAAATTAAAAATAAATTCTTCACAGCCTATTTGAAGGTTCAGCTTAGCGATTGTTATTGCGGCAGCATCTGGGCGAGAAAATGTTAATTCTGGGAATTTTTTTGCCCATTTTAAAAGCATATTTAAATTATAATTCAAATGTTTTTTTGTTCTTTCCAAAATAGTCATCCTCCTACTGTGCTCAAGGATTCTAGAAGCTACCCAATCACTTAGAAAAGCTACATTAATAACAGTAAAGTCATGAAATGACCATGCTCTTTGTATATATGACTCCGAGCCTACGCTCCATCCCAATCTAAGTCCAGGGAGACTATAGGCTTTAGACAAACCAGCATTCACAATTGTTTTTTCTGTGGAACCTGCAAAAGAACGGCATTCTTGACCATTTAATTCTGATCCTCTATATACTTCATCAGAAAGCAACCATATATCTCTTTCACTTACAATTTCTATTATTTTATTCATAATATGATTAGACATTACAGATCCAGTAGGATTATTAGGGTTACAAACTGCTATCATTTTAGTCTTTACGGTTATCATATTTTTTATTTCATCAGGATCCCATTGCCACCCTAATTCTTGCCTAATTGGCAAGGTTTTTACGTTTATTCCGAAGCTTTTAGCTAAATGGAAAATCTGTAAATAATTAGGTACCATATAAATTATCTCATCACCTGGATCCAATTGAGTCATAACAGATAAGAAGTTTGCTTCTGCAGAACCCGATGTTATTAAAATATTCTCCTTGGTAAATTGGTTTCCGTATATGTCTGCGACCCTATGTCTCAGTTCAGGTGTTCCATTAGTATAACCATAAAAGAGCTCAGTATTTAAAATTTCTTTTTGCTCAAACTCAGTTAGTATTTCTGATAGTTTTAAAGGATGCACCCCACTTTCTGATAGATTAAAATCAACCTTATTCTCAAAAAGAGACTGATGCCTTTCCAGATCAAATTGTTCAAATTTCATTCGACCCTCTCCAATTATGAATCAAAAACTGCTGTTGCAATCTTCACGCCCTGTACAGCTACACCAGTTAAATCAGCTATTGTTATATCTTCACTATTTATTCTACCAATAATTTTTCCTGATAGAACACGGCCTAGCTCACAAATTTGTTTTGCTTTTATTTCTCCTGCCGATAAAGCATAGGAAATTTCACCATTTTCCATACGCTGTGCAACGCTATCTGCTATTACCGTATTTGCCATCCCAAGAACCCCATCCCCCAACTCTCTTTTTCCTATAGCATCTGCACCTGCTGCTGTAACATGAGTTCCTGGTTTTAAGTCATCTTTAAAAATAATGGGATCTTTACTTGCAGATGTGGTAATTATAAGATTGTATTCTTTGCATACATCTTTTGCATTTGTTTTAATCGAAACAGTAAAACCTTTTCTTTCCATATCTCTTTTATATTTATTTACTCTTTCTATTTTCTTCCCAAAACTTTTATTCTTCTGTATTTGGTTATATTTTGCAAATATTCGACCTGACACCTTGCCTGAACTACAGTACCTATGATACCAAACGAATGTCATTTGCCTACTTTGATGCTTAAATTTAGCCCTCAACCGCAGTTCTAATATCTTTTAAAATATCTTCATCATTTAGAAGAGCTGTAGGCACTCCTGTATTTTGATCGAATAAAAGGATAACACCTTATCCGTTTAGAATTCCAAAGTTTACATTTTTTCAAAAAACTAAGGCTATTTTTATAACGTAATACCTATCTCTTATTATGTAACCATACTTAATATGTACATACCCTGGAGGATTTTTAATTGAAAGTTCCCCAACTGGAGGAACTACTGCTTACCTATTTGAATAAGATATAAATCCTTTTAATATTAATGAAAAAAGATCAAGACTATCTAAAAGGTCTTCGATTATTTCTCTATTTAAAATATGCAAAATCTACTCATTTATAAAGGATAAAATGGTGGAAGAGTTTAATCACTTCTCTTATAAGATTAAAAAGTCTTGAGGCATTTGTCCATCATCAATTATCTATGAAGGCCAAGATCTGTAATTCAATATTCTAATCACTTCTATAAAATTTTGGTATTTTTAAAGGAAAAGATCAGGAATACTATAAATATTCTTCAATTTTCTACGGTCATTCCCCATGGGTATATAGGGACAAGTCTTCAACATAAAGCAAGGATTTTATTACTTAAAA
>NZKX01000025.1 GCA_002694025.1 Fidelibacterota bacterium
TCTAATGGCTTGAGTACCAGAATAATCAAATTCACAAGCTTGGCCAATAATAATTGGACCAGATCCGATAATAAGGATTGAATTAATATCAGTTCTTTTTGCCATTATTCATCAAACTGATAAAATAATCAAATAAATACCTACTATCATGCGGACCAGGACTTGACTCTGGGTGATACTGTACAGAGAATGCAAGATATTTGGGGCATTTAAGACCAGCTAAAGTATTATCATTTAAATTTATATGAGTGGGTATGCTATTTTTTGGTAATGATTGCATATCTACAGCAAATCCATGATTTTGACTTGTAATCTCTATCTTACCACTCTCAATATTTTTCACAGGATGATTAATTCCTCTGTGTCCAAATTTCAACTTAAACGTTGAAGCTCCCAAGGCAAGAGCTAAAATTTGATGTCCTAAACATATTCCAAAAATCGGAGCAAAACCCAATAAGGATTTTACTGTTTTAATTGCATACGTTGCGGCAGAGGGATCACCTGGACCATTAGATAAAAATATCCCATCTGGATTTGCTTCAAGAATTTCTTTTTTTGTTACATTTGCAGGAAAGACAGATAGCTTACAACCAAGACCACTAATCAACCGCAGAATATTACTTTTAATTCCAAAATCAATAACCGCAACATTATAATTTGTTTTTTCACTTGTGTTATACAAATATTTATTGCGGCACGTTACTTGTTTAACTAAATCTAAACCATCCATAGAGGGCACACTTTTAAGTTTTTTCAAAAGCGATTGTTTGTTATGGTTTGTACTGGAGATAATACCATTCATTGCCCCCTCATCTCTGATGTGAGATACAATTGCGCGAGTATCTACATTTTTAATACCTGTAATATTATTTTTGATTAAATAATTGCTAATGGAGCCTTCAGATCTCCAATTAGATGGGTAAATTGTTTCTTCTTTTAATATAAAACCTGATACTTGGACTTTATCAGACTCTTCATCAAGACTATTAACTCCATAATTACCAATATGGGGTGAAGCCATTGTTACAATTTGTTGGCAATACGATGGATCTGTCAGAATTTCTTGATAACCAGTAATTCCAGTGTTAAAACATACTTCCCCAACGGTCTCTCCTTCAGAACCGATCAATTCTCCTTCAAAGCTACGTCCATCATCAAGCACCAACATTGCTTTCTTTGTTTTATTTGGATACATGTGGTAATTAAGACCTGAGTAAAAGGCTACCCTACATAAATAAAGTAGCACCTAATTTAAAATTGGAAATCTAAGAATACTTACACTATATCATTTAATAATATCAAAAACTATTTATTTCAGCAGCACAAGAACCTTACAGTTTGTAAGCAAGCCAAATCGTTTTTCTGCGTCTCTTATTTTTTCAGAGTCGGTATTAGAAATAGTCAAATTAGTATTATCTTCACTAGCTAAAGCTTCGATAATTATTGGATTACCACCTACTCTTCTTTTTACATTACCGTCGTCCAAGTTGTGAGCGTATCCCATTGGACCACGATTGATTGATCTTGACCTTGTGTAATGGCGAGGACCGTAAACTAATTTATCTTCTTCATTATAGATTTTTGGAACCATAGCAGGAATATGATAGATATTCCTAGCATCTATAACAACACCGGAAATTCTTTCTGATTTTGGGGTAGAGTTTCTAGTCATTAAATACGTTGGTTGGGAAATACTTTCGTTTAAATGCCCACCTGCATCAACTAAAATTTCAGCAAGGCCTGACATTTTTACCGCCAATGCAATTGCAACCTCTTTCCTTTCTAAATATTCAATTTCCCCTTGTTGATAAGCACTCCCTACCAAAGTTTCAACTCTACGCTGTGTCAAGGGGTCATCATACATTATTTCACCAACAGAACGACCATCGAAATTCACAATTTTGATTAAACCCAACATGTTTTCCCTTGCCTTAGTTTTGGCTTCGCCTTTTGATATTTTTAAATTTCTTTCAATCATCTTAATACCATTTCTCGATTTTTCATTAGAGCTTATCGAGGCTGTACCTCTTGAAACAATAACCCTGTTGCTGTAATCTATAAAACCTTCTTCCGTTCGAACAACAGCTGAGTTTGGAGTATTTGAAGCAAATAAAAATACAAATAAGAAAGAATATTTAAATACGTATTTGATCATTTGGTTTAATCTTTGTTGTATTAAAATACCATTTTTGTATAGATTGATGCAACTCCGCAAAATATAATTTCATTAAGTTTTATAGGTCGTAGATTTTAGTGCGAATAGAAATTGTTAAAACAATATTTAAAATGAAATTAACTTATTTTTTTTATCTAATCAGTTTAAACGTTGTGCTCTGCACAAATGAAAACTATGATGATAAGCAAATTATTATTATGCTAAATCAGTATTTTGAAGATTCTTCAACTGATAAGTTATTGGGTAATCATATCTTTGCAGATAATAGCAAGAACATTTTCCAAATTGAAATTCAAACAGATATCGCTAATTTTAACGATTCCATGGTAAACGGGTTTATGGTGATTAATAAATTATCAAATATGGCAAAAACAGACTTTATGCAGGCTATTATCATAATCCACTTTATAACTGACTCTCTACCTGTAATTGCAAAATCTGATTTAAATTGTTCTAAAAAATTTTTTATCGAGGAAACTCAAAATGAAATGCAATGGAGAGAAAACTGTCTTTCTATTCAAAAACTTTGAATTTGTAAGAAATATAACGATTAGAAATGTTTTCTAAACAATTCCAATTTTCTTTTTTTAAGATTTGCAAAGACGCCGCCTTAGTATCGTGAGAATTTTAGTCATTTATTTAATTTATTTGGCATCTTCAATCCTATTTGCCCAAATTGAAAAGCAAGTAAGAGACAAAAGCCCTGGTTTGTTTAAAAACCAGCGTCTTTTCCACTCACCACCTAAACCACTTTTCAAAGGTAGAAAACACAACTTAGACTTTGTAACAAACGTGCCACAAGATTCAATCGTGTCTGGCTCTTTATTTTTTAAAACCAATTCTATGGCCTATTTTAGAGAATTTAAAATAAAGAGCTCACATGGATTATTTCGCTTTAATTATGATCCTGAAATATTCCCTGGAACACATTTAGAATACTATTTTATAATGCAAACACCTTCAGGCATTCACGCATCTCCTATTGATGATAATGGAGACCTAACGCCTGTTAATAAACTTTTAATTGACCCCATTCAGTACTATAAGCAACAAGCGCGTCTAAATAAATGAATCAAAAACAAAGAATAATTGACCTTGTTAATATCATCAACGATCATAATTACAGGTACTACATTCTTGACGATCCAATTATTTCAGATGGAGAATATGATAGTCTTTTTAAGGAACTAGAAACTTTAGAAAATAAATTACCTCAATATATAGATGAACACTCTCCAACTCAAAGAGTTGGTTCTTCTCCTATAAAAAAATTTAGAACCCTTGAGCATGTGGCACCTATGCTTTCACTTGCTAACGCAATGAATGCTAATGAATTACTTGATTTTAACAATCGGATTAAAAAGGCTCTCAATCAAGAATCAATTACTTACGTTGCTGAACCTAAATTAGATGGTCTAGGAGTTACCTTAACTTATAATAATGGCATATTTATTCATGGTGCTACTCGAGGAGATGGGTTTAAAGGGGAAGACATTACTCACAACTTAAGGACAATAAAAACCATTCCTCTAAAACTAAGAAGCAAGGAAATAAAAATTCCGTCTTACATAGAAATTCGTGGGGAAGTGTTTATAGAAAAAAAACATTTTTACAAACTTAATATGTTGCAAGAAAAAAAGGGTGAACAACCATTCGCTAATGCAAGAAATGCAGCTGCAGGAAGCCTGCGTCAGTTAGATCCCAAAATAACACAGAAGCGGCCATTGTCTATTTTTTGCTATGAAGTAGGCGCTATTGAAGGAAAGGTTTTAAATAATCATAAATCTTTATTGAAGGCCTTGATAGCATGGGGCCTCCCGGTTTGTTCGCTTACAAAAACCGTTAAAGGTTATCAAGAAATAAACCAATATCAAAAAGACTTAGAACAAATTAGGGACACACTCCCTTATGAAATAGATGGAACTGTTTTTAAGGTAAATGATTATTCACAACGAAATCATTTAGGCTTTAGAAGCAGATCACCTAGGTGGGCAATCGCAGGAAAATTTAAAGCTCAACAAGCCACAACTATTATAAAGGATATAGAAATTCAGGTAGGCCGAACTGGAGCTCTTACCCCAGTTGCAAAATTAAAACCGGTTTTTGTATCCGGCGTTACTGTAAGCAATGCCACTTTACATAACCAAGATGAAATTAATCGTAAAGATATAAGAAAAGGCGATACGGTATTGGTAGAAAGAGCTGGTGACGTCATCCCAAAAATTGTAAAAGTAATTATAGAAAAACGTTCTAATACATCTATTCCTTTTAAAATTCCTAAAGATTGCCCGTCATGTAAACAAACCGCTTGTCGGGCTAAGGACGAAGTAGTTTTGAGATGTTACAATAATTCGTGTCCGGAGCAAGTAAAAGGCAGGATAGAACACTTTGCTTCCAAGCTAGCTTTAGATATTGATGGATTAGGGAAAAAAATTACAGAGCTTTTAGTAGATCAAAAAATTTTGAAGTCTATTTCTGATATTTTTTTACTGGATAAGTCTAAATTAAAAAACTTAGAAGGGTTTGGAGATAAATCAGCTGAAAACCTGATTTTATCAATTGAAAATTCAAAAAAAATTTCTTTTTCAAAGTTTATTTACGGTCTTGGTATTAAAAACGTAGGAGAACACATATCAAAATTATTTGAAGTCTATTTTCTTAGCGACCTCAATAAATTCATGAATTCAACTATTGAAGAACTAGAATCCATAGATGGTGTAGGACCTTTAGTCGCAAAAGAAGTCATAGAGTTTTGGTCCAAGGAAGCA
>NZKX01000119.1 GCA_002694025.1 Fidelibacterota bacterium
AGCTTTTAATGCAGACCATCCTTCTTCATCGTTACTTGCAACTTCCATTACAGATCCATCTGGAAGTGTATAGCTTACGGGATAAACAAGCGAAAAACAGTGGAAGTTTCTTTTGTGCTCATCCCTCTTCCTTCTTGGCTCACATCTAGAATAGGCACCTCGAAGTTCATCACTAGAATAAAGAGTATAGCTATCATTTTTGAAAACTATAGTAATGGGAAACTCCATTTCTGGCTTTTCTTCCGAATCTGGATTTGCCTCATACCAAGATTTGATCACATCCCAATTACTATCCTCATCGGTTTCTACGACTACAGAAAGTCCATCAGGCATATTAAATGTTATTGGAAACACTAAATCAAAACACCTCCAATCTTTTTCACCATCTATTTCTCTATCATAACCTTCTTTATCCCAACCACGTTTGTCGCCCCAATCATTAGGATCTAGTTTTCTTCCTTCAACGTTAAAGTATATTTCATGCCTAGATCCAACCCTGTGACCTCTACCCGCGAGGGCTACTTCGTAACCAAGTCCTGATGCTTTGCGGGAAGCTACATCATCATACTCAAAATAATCTAGGGTCACTATATTTTGGGAACGGGATGGAAGATCTGTTATAGAAACATCCGTTAAGTCTGATTCTTGAATTAATTGTATGATTTCAGCATCAGATAATTCATAAGATCCATGATCTTTTGAACAGCTGGAAAAAAATACAAGGAGACTAAAAATGAATAACTTATTTAATGGATTCATGTTGAATTCCTATTTACTTACAAAATCTATAATGATATTATTTAAATGTTGATAAAAAATAATAAAATCATCTTAATGTATTTAAAAATTAAAAGCAATATCTTTGCACTCATTATCTTAACAAAATTACTTTTTCTCTTTGGTTGTCTTTGTGATCGCTAACACTAATAAAAAAAATTCCGCTTGGAACACTTACCCCATGATTATCCAAAGCATTCCAATGTATAAAATAATTACCACTCTGTGTAAATGTTTGACTCCAATTTGTGATTAATTGACCCTTTAGATTGTGTATTTCAATCTGAAATTGACCTGGCTGCTCAATAAAAAGGTCTATTTGTACAGATGGATTAAATGGATTAGGATATGGCTTTCCTAAAACAAAATTATCAGGGTTGAGAGTTTGATTGTCTACACCCAAAACTTGGTCAAAGGTAACACTTTGTATGTTAAATCCAGCCTGTACAATTTGTATTTTTAAAAATTTTTCACCTTCAGAAATAGTAACCGTTTGGGCAGGGAGATCCTCCCAATTATACCAGCCACCTGTTGCTGGAACATCAATTACACCCAAATTTTGCCCACTTAGCTGTGCGAAGAAAATTCCTCCAGCATTTGGGGCAGAAATACTAAATGACACTTCATAAGTTCCTGGGGATACATCCTCAATAGTGTAACCTAGCCACTCGCCTGCCTCAGTCCACCCAACTGTGTATGGTATATTGGGATCGTCATCACTCCCTTCAACATCAACTCCATCATTTCTAAATACCCATCCATCATTGTACCCTCCATCACCATCATTCCAATAGTCACTATCAGAATAGGATAATCCGCGAGCTCCAATATCGTAATACGCAGCTGGAATAGTTCCTGGTATAGAATGAGCAATGTAGGGTTTTGAAATTTCTCCATATTCAGGATCTGTTAAAGAGGCAATGACTCCTGGTCTAGTGATGCAATTCTCTATTTTTAAACTATTAGCAAAGCTAGTTAAACCCATACCTGCAATATTTGGATCAGGTTGGGCAACTGCTCCCCTTAAATAATCTATAATGAGTTGATATTGGGGAGTAACTAATGCAGAATAGGGACTAGTGATTTTGTCAACCTTTTTATGTGTCCAAAAGTTCCAACCAATATTATTTTCCTCCAATAGTTTAAAAACTTCATAATACCAGTGATTAGAATTTTCTCCTGACTCACCCATCCACAATGGAACACCATAATTATTTCTCATGTTGATATAAGACTGGATTGTTGTAATATCTGTCTGCCCCCAATATTTATGGAATGAATAACCCATATTATCATCCCATGGCGGAGTAAGACCCGCAAAATCTGTTCCATACCAATTCCCCTCAATCCAAATAAGGTGATTATTATCGACTTCTCTAATTGCTTCTGTTATATCTACATAAAGCTGTTTGAATTCCTCCAAGGAAACTCCGCTCGGCAAAACTGGCTCATTAATTAAATCGTACCCAGCAATTAAAGTATGATCTGCATAGTAGGTAGCAATTTCTTTCCAAATTTGAATTGTAAGTTCTTTGTAACTATCCTCAAGCCATAAACGCGCAATACCATCGCTGTCACTTATAGGACCACCATTTTGAGCTCCTGGTGCACAATGCATGTCAAGAATGATGTACATATTGTGAGGTTGGCACCATGTGATTAATTCATCAATTATAGTATAACCAATAGGTGTTTCAGTGCCAGTAGAATCATAAAATTGTTTATAATGAAATGGTACCCTAATATGGTTAAAACCCCATTCAGCTATTTTATCTATATCAGCTTGAGCAACGTAGTTAGCCCTGTATAATTCCCAAAAGTTATTTGCTTCATCAGGACCTATGAGCTCAAGAACATGATTTTCTATATCTGTTGGAGATTCAAAACCTTGTATCCAAGCTTGATTATGTAGCATATATCCTTCAGGAACAAGCCAACCGCCAAGGCCAAAGCCTCTCAATAAAATGGGCTGACCATTTCCATCAACAACTTCCCCATTCATATTATGCAGAAATCCCTGGGTAAAGCTAATACCCGAAACAAAAATGTAAATAAAAATTATTCGCATGTTAAACACTCTCCAAAACAGTTAGCTATAAGCACAGTATCAGTACTTTCTAATGATAATAATCTATTATTATGTTCCCCAAAGCCGCAATTATCTTCTACATCTTCCCAACCTCCTTGCCAAGAATTTGGAAAATGTCCGTTCCTAAACTTATAAGTATAATTACTGTTAGGTGCCAAAGTTAAGGTTGTCTGCCATATATTTGGGTTTTCAGCCTGGAGCATTTGTATTCCACCTGGCTGCCCTGAGCCTAGATCCCCGCCAGATAACCAGACACCAGATCCATTTATATTCTCTTTACTCATATCGACCTTAAACGTCACTTTAACATCATTATAGGTATCTGATTTTTTATATACTCTAACATAATCTATTAACATTTTCATGGGGAATGCACTTGCAGATACTCCTTGAACACCTCCCCAGTCTCCACCAATTGCAAGGTTTAAAATCAGGTAATGAGGATCATTAAACGGCCATTTACCCGCATCTCCATTACTATCATTATAAACGAAAAAGAATGGTTCATTATCAATGAGATATCGTAAATAAAAAGGACTCCACTCCAGAGAGTATATATGGAATGTATCGGTTACGTCATTCACGTATTTTGATCCTGATTTTTGTGTCCCATACATATGGTTATACTCCTGAGTGTGTATCGATCCATGCACCAAGCCTTGATCGTAACCAACATGTTCCATGATATCAATTTCTCCGCATTGTGGCCAACCTATGGAGGAAATACTTTCTCCTAACATCCAAATTGCAGGCCATGAACCCTTTCCATTTGGAAGTTTTGCTTTAATATCAAATCTACCATAAGTTGTTGAAAACTTATCATCTGTATTCACTCTTCCGGAAGTATAATCAGCAACATAATCATTACCTACGTAATCTGTCCCTGAAAACCCGGGTTCTATATTACCTTGTATGACTAAGTACCCTTCTTCCAAAAAAACATTAGTGTCTCGATCTGTGTAGGCTTGAAGTTCATTATTTACCCAACCAGGTCTCCATTTTAACTTATTCCACTTAGAAAGATCAAGATCTTCTCCATCAAATTCATCAGACCAAAATAATTCCCAATTTTCAATTGTAGTTGTGCTATTACTCTGAAAAGTATCCTTTAATTCTTCTTTGATGCATGAAAAAAAGATTACTACACAGTATAGAGCGAATAAATTTAGCTTCATTAATTAAATATGTCTTTTTTATCAACTTCAATTAACCTACCAAAACTTGCAAGTGCTTCCATGTCGATCTTTTCCTTGTTGCCTACAATCGCAATTGTATATGGAATATTTTTTATGTTTTCATTATAGAAATCTACAACATTATTAAACGTAACCGATTCATAGTTGGACTTATATAGTAGGTTTGGATTTACTTTATAGCCTTGTTTCTTCCAATTTCTTGCAGTTTCAGCCAATGATCTAAAATTTGGTTTAGATGTTACGAGTGATTGTAAAAGTCCAGACTTAATACCTTTTATTCTTGATGGCTTTTCAGGCATATCTTTTAATAAGTCCAGATAAGCACTAACAGCATCTACAGTCTTATCAGTTTGCGTACCAATAAAACCCCGAAAGTATCCTTTACCATCTAAATACCAAGGAATTTGAAAAATACCGTATGCAGAATAAGCAAGTGACCTAAATTCTCTTATTTCTTGAAAAACTAATGCGCTCATTCCACTGCCAAAATACTTATTAAATGTTCTGGCTGTTAATCGATCATCTAGTACCATATCACCTCCTGAAATAAGGATATGAATCTGGCTTTGGACCGCCTTTTTATCATTATAAAAATAGACAGTATTTTCATTGTTTAATTTTTGCTCATAAAACACAGGAGATGATGATGGCCTTAGATCCTTTTTAATTATAAGATGTTTATTAATTGAAGATTTGACATCACTAACTCCCTTTGTGCCAGTGTAAAAAACTGTTGTTTCATAGCTCATTGCATTTGCTATTCTCTCCATTAAAAAATCCTTATTCATTTTTTTTACTTCATTGGTAGTGGCTCTAGTGAGAAAACTAGAATTCTGTCCCCACATAGCAAATTCTCTTAGTGCGTTCCCTTTAGTTGAGGCATCTCGTTGTTCAAATTTTCTCTCAAGTGTACTGCTTTGGATCAGTTTTTTTAGTTTCTTTTCATCTTCCTTTCTAACTTTCATCGTGCTTAAAAATTCACCAGCCATCGTTACCGTTTTCTGAAAATTTTTATCAAAGCCTTTAATGTTTAAACCGAAATAATCTCCTGTGCTAAAAAAGTTAATTGTGGCTCCTATTTTTTGAAGCTCTTCTTTTAAAGCATTGAAAGTATAGTTTGCATTACCTATCATATTCCCAAGTTCAGAGGCGTATTTAAGAGCTGGATCTTCTTTTGTCCCAATACCATATTCAATTTTCATAGTAAAAATTGAATTTTTTGGATTAGTGTTGTGATATAGATGGTAGTTTTTTCCAATTTCCTTGTAGCTCATATCCTTTTTAGTATCAATAAAATCAAACTCAAGTTTTCCTTCAGGAATCCGATCTAAACTTGCTCTATAGGCTGATATTTGCTCAGAATTTGTTGCTTTAATTGCCTCATAGGGAGGTTTGTCCAATTTTGTTTTTTTAGGAAAACCCATTCTGGACTGATAAACTAAATAATTTTTGTCAAAATATTTATTTGCAACCTCAATCACATCTTTCTTTTTTATAGATTCTATTGTTTTCGGATAATTAAAAATATCGTCCCAGCTCTTATTATAATTGACCACTTCTAATGCATAAGATAGTCTATTACTCACATCTTCTAAACCGGTTTCATAGTTTTGAATCATAGATAGTTTAACCGATTCAAAAAAATCATCGCTAAAGTCTCCACTTTTTATTTTTTCAATTTGTTCAATTACCAAATTTTCTGCCCCCCGAAATGTTTGAAAAACAAGTTTTGGCATGAAAATAAATGCCATAGAACCATGATCAGCACCTCCAAATCCATCTATAGCAGAAGACGACATTAATTTATTCTCAATACTCAATTTATCTAGTAAACCTGTAGATGCGTTATTATTTAGCAAATTTTTGAATACTTGGATTTTCTCTGTATCTTTATGGCTATTGGGAGGAACTCTAAATCCAAGTATCCCAAATCGTATTGGAGTTAATCTGTTTTTTATCACCTCTCTACCCTTAAAAGGTTCTTCTGCAACACTAACAAATTTTGGTTCTGGACCTGACTTCAGTCGTCCAAATGTCTTTTCTATATTCGGTTTAATTTCGTTGGAGTTAAAATTACCTGCCAAAAGTAGATACATATTATTAGCAACATAATATTCATCAAAATATTCTCTCATCTTTGTTAAGGACGGATTTTTTAAATGATCAACTGTCCCAAGAATTGTTTGTTGTCCATATGGGTGTTTTTTCCAGAAGTGTACAAAATATTCTTCGATAAATTTTCTGAAAGGATTGTCCATTGCCCTATTCTTCTCTTCATATACGACCTCTAATTCTGATTGAAATAATCTAAAAACAGGATTTATGAATCTGTGACTATTTACCTCCAGCCACTTATTTATTTGATGAGGAGGAAATTGATTAAAATAGGCAATAACATCGTTGCTTGTAAATGCATTAATACCAGTGCCTCCCATGCCCTCTAAAATTCTATCAAATTCATTAGGGATAGCATATTCAGATGCTTTAAGATTAAGGTCATTTATTTTTTTCTGTATTCTAAGCCTCTTATCTGGATCAATTGTTTCACCCAGATCATCGTACATTCGAGCAATACTATCTAAGTACACTTTCTCTTCAAAATAATTTACAGTCCCTAATTCTGTTGTTCCTTTGAAAAGCATATGCTCGAGATAGTGTGCAATGCCCGTAGCATCGGAGGGATCTTGTTTTCCCCCACCTTTTACAATAACCACTCCATATACGCCAGAAGAATATTTATCCTCATTTAACATTACTGTTAAACCATTATTTAGTTGGTATTGTTCAACACTTACTTCTGCAGCAAATAATAATATTGAAGATAAAAAAGTAGTAAATAGTTGTTTCATATAACTTTTATCCGATTGTTTTAATTGTTTTAAAATTTTATTTAAGAAAAATAATCTTTTTAATTTCTGAAAAATTTCTACCATTTATTTGGAAAAAATAGGTTCCTGAAGACACTTCTTTACCAGAATTGGATGTTCCATTCCAGGTTATATTCAAGTTATGACTAACCACTTTCTTCCCTGACTTAATTTGTTTGCCTGAAACATCTAAGATTGAATATTCGATATAGTCTGATGTTATATTATTAATTGGGAATACCACATTGTTATTAAATG
>NZKX01000030.1 GCA_002694025.1 Fidelibacterota bacterium
GCAGTTTAATCTTGATGTTCCGGTAGAGGAAACGGTACTTACAATGGATGATATCATCCAGGTGGTAAACTTCCTTATTGATATGCGCAAAGGAGATCGCGGGATCGATGATATTGATCACCTTGGAAACAGAAGGGTTAAAACGATTGGTGAGCAACTCACCAATCAATTTAGCGTGGCATTAAGCAGAATGATTCGTACAATTCATGAAAGGATGAATCTTAGAGAGTCTGAGAGTATTACCCCACAAGATTTAATCAATTCTAGAGTTGTAACCACTGTTATAAACACTTTTTTTGGAACTTCTCAATTAAGCCAATTCGGAGATCAGACGAATCCTCTTGCCGAAATTACTCACAAAAGGAGGATCTCCGCCTTAGGTCCAGGTGGGTTGACTAGGGAGAGAGCGGGGTTTGAAGTTCGAGATGTACACTATACTCATTATGGCAGACTATGCCCTATTGAAACACCTGAGGGTCCAAATATTGGACTTATCTCATCACTGGCAATGTATGCCGAGGTTAACAATCACGGCTTCATCGAATCACCGTACAGAAAAGTTGAGAAAAATGGAGTTGGGTCAGTTGTTACTGATAAAACTGAATATCTCTCAGCAGATGATGAAGACCGTGTGTTTGTGGCCCAAGCGTCCACTGAAGTGGATAATAAAGGCATAATTTCAGAGAACTTAATTCGTGCCAGAGTTAAAGGAGATTTCCCAATAGTATCCCCCTCCCAGGTTGATTACGTTGAAGTTTCTCCGAACCAGATCTTAAGTGTTGCAGCTGCTCTAATACCGTTTTTAGAACATGACGATGCAAATAGAGCTTTGATGGGCTCTAATATGCAAAGACAATCAGTACCCTTAATGAAGCCCCAGGCTCCAATTGTAGGGACAGGTATAGAAAAGAAAGTCGCTACGGATTCCAGGTCTGCAGTTGTGAGCCCTGTTGATGGTAGGGTGGTTTATGTTGACTCAAAAAAATGCTTAATCAAAAGAAAAGATGTAATGGATTCATTAGCATTATTTGAAGGTGAAAATATTGTAGAGATAAAGTTTAAAAAGTTTCACAGGACTAATCAAAATACAGTTCATAATCAACGTCCGCTTGTTTCTGAAGGCGATGAATTAAAAGTTGGAGATGTTATAGCTGATGGTGCATCTACCGATAAAGGTGAGTTGGCTCTTGGTTCTAACGTACGTGTTGCTTTTATGCCATGGAGGGGTTACAATTTTGAAGATGCTATTGTGTTAAGTGAAAGATTGGTAAAGGATGATGTCTACAGCTCTGTACATTGTAATGAAGTTGAGCTTGAAGTTAGGGACACAAAAAGAGGTCAGGAAGAGTTGACCCCCGAAATTCCAAATGTTGGAGAAGATGCCACACGTGATTTAGATGAAAATGGAATAATAAGAATTGGCGCTAGGGTATCAGAGGGGGATATTTTAATTGGAAAGGTTACACCTAAAGGTGAGACAGATCCTACTCCAGAGGAGAAGCTCTTGCGTGCAATCTTTGGTGAAAAGGCCGGGGAAGTTAAAGATGCTTCAAGGCGTGCCGAGCCAGGAATTAAGGGTGTAGTAATTAAAACTCAACTTTTTGCTAAGCAGGCAAAAAGAACAAAAAAAGAAGAAAGAGAGCAAATACTCCTATTTCAAAAAGAAGCGTCAGAAAGAAAAACTAATTTAAAATCCTCAAGGGATGAAAAGCTGACTAATTTACTAAAAGATCAAATATCTAATGGTATTCGCGATCTTTCAACTGGTAGAACCTTAATAAAAAAATCTACAAAGTTAACATTGAAAAGAGTAAAAAGTTTTGATCTGGAAAGATTTGCGCAGGATTTAGCATGGGTAGAAAATAAAGCTGTATGGAAAAAAATTCAGATGGTTTGGAGATCATTTAGAAAAGAGTGGTCAGATATTGAAACCAATTTAGAAAGACGCATCTTCAAACTGAGAGTTGGTGATGAATTGCAGCCTGGAATTTTAAAACTTGCAAAGGTCTTTGTGGCACAGAAAAGGAGAGTATCAGTTGGGGACAAAATGGCAGGGAGGCATGGAAATAAGGGAATAGTTGCTACAATTGTCCCAGAGGAGGATATGCCATTTATGGAAGACGGAACTCCGGTTGACATTGTTCTTAATCCACTAGGTGTCCCCTCTAGGATGAACTTAGGGCAGTTATACGAAACCATGTTGGGATGGGCGGGTGATATACTAAATAAAACATATGCTACCCCTGTTTTTGACGGAGCTAGTCCCCTTGAGGTGCAAGATGAGCTAGCATTAGCTAAGCTACCAGCATCTGGGAAAACAAAATTGATAGATGGGAAAACTGGTCAATTTTTTGATAATCCCGTAACTGTTGGAAGTATATATATGATGAAGTTGAGTCACATGGTTGATGATAAAATGCATGCAAGATCTACAGGTCCTTATTCACTCATAACTCAACAGCCTTTAGGCGGGAAGGCTCAGTTTGGTGGACAACGGCTTGGAGAAATGGAGGTATGGGCATTGCAAGCATATGGTGCAGCCCATACATTGCATGAGTTGCTAACTGTCAAGTCTGATGATGTTGAAGGGAGATCAAAAGTTTATAATTCAATTGTCAGGGGCGAACAGATGCCAGAATTTTCTACTCCTGAATCATTCAATGTTATGATTAAGGAACTGCAAGGTTTGTGCATCGATGTTGAATTAGAATAAAATTTTAAGGAGGAAATTCTTTGACTTATATACAAACAAATTCGTTAGATACTTCTAAAAAGTATAACTCAATAACTATTGGTTTATCTTCTCCTGAGAAGATACTTCAACGCTCATTTGGTGAAGTTCTGAAACCAGAAACCATTAACTATCGCTCTTACAAGCCGGAGAAAGATGGATTATTTTGTGAAAAAATCTTTGGTCCTGTGAAAGACTATGAATGTCACTGTGGAAAGTATAAAGGTATTCGCTATAGAGGAATCATATGTGATCGCTGTGGTGTCGAAGTCACTCGAAAAAAAGTGCGCCGAGAAAGAATGGGTCATATTACTTTGGCTGTACCTGTTGTTCATATTTGGTATTTAAGATCTATTCCTAGTAAGCTTAGCTACTTAGCCGGAAAAAGTACAAAAGAGCTCGAGCGTGTAATTTATTACGAAATGTTTATGGTAATTGAGCCAGGAGCTAGTGGACTGGATAAATTTGCTCTACTTGAGGAAGATGAATATCTTGAGTTTGAAGAACAATATGGATATATGGCTGTGTCAGATGATGATAGAGATAATGATAAATATTTTTATGCTATAATGGGTGGAGAGGCGATGAAAGAAATGCTTTCAAGGATAAGTATTTCTGAGCTTAAGACAGAGCTAGTTGATATCGTAAAAACATCAAAATCAAAGCAGAAAAGAAATGACGCATTAAAGCGTCTTAAAGTGGTCCAGTCATTTGTTCCTGATCCTTTAAAAAAACGCCTTAATAAACCTGAATGGATGATTGTTTCTATTCTACCCGTTATTCCTCCAGAATTAAGACCGTTAGTGCCTCTGGAAGGGGGTAGGTTTGCAGCTTCTGATTTGAATGATTTATATCGTAGAATTATCATCCGAAACAACAGGCTGAAGCAGCTTATGGAAATTAAAGCTCCAGATGTTATTCTTCGCAACGAAAAACGAATGCTTCAGGAAGCTGTTGATGCACTTTTCGATAACAATAGAAGAAAAACTGCAATTCGCAGTGGGTCACGCCGTCCGCTGAAATCACTATCTGATATGCTTAGAGGTAAAACTGGTCGTTTTAGGCAAAATCTGCTTGGTAAAAGGGTTGACTATTCTGGAAGATCGGTTATTGTAGTAGGGCCTCAGTTAAGTTTGCATGAGTGTGGTATGCCCAAAAATATGGCTCTTGAGCTATTTAAGCCTCATATGATTCATGAATTGATGGCACGTGGATATGCCCAAACACCTAGAAGTGCGAAGTTAATGGTTGAAAATAGTGAATCCGTTGTATATAAAGTTCTAGAGTATGTTGTGCAGGATCATCCAGTTTTACTTAATAGAGCGCCTACCTTGCATAGGCTAGGTATTCAGGCCTTTCAGCCTGTCCTTGTGGATGGCAAGGCAATCCAACTTCATCCTTTAGTTTGTTCTGCATTTAATGCTGATTTTGATGGTGACCAAATGGCTGTACATGTCCCTCTGGCTTTGGAGTCACAAATGGAAGCAAGAATGTTAATGTTGTCGAGCCATAACATTCTCCATCCTGCTAATGGTCAACCAATAGCTGTGCCTTCTCAGGATATGGTTTTGGGTTGTTACTATTTGACGCTCTCAAAAAAGAATGGTAAAGGTGAAGGTAAGATGTTCAGTTCAATAGATGAGGGTTTGCTTGCTTATGAAAATAAATCAGTTGATTTA
>NZKX01000081.1 GCA_002694025.1 Fidelibacterota bacterium
TATTTTTGACTTCTCTGCAATAGTAAAGGTAACTCCGTAGCTTGTTGAACAAAAATTTTTAATTTCCTCTGGAGTACCTGGCTCTTGCCTACCAAAGTCATTACAGGGGATACCAATAATTTCAATTTTATCACTTTGTGTAGAGTACAAATCTTGTAGGTCACTATATTGGCTGGTGTAACCACATCGTGAGGCAACATTAACTAACATTATTTTTTTCCCTTCAAATGATTTTAAATCTATTGGATTTCCGTTGATATCGTTTAAACCAATATCATAGAAGGATTTTTTTGAAGGTAATTTTGAACTAGCATTTACAGAATCTTTGGAAAACATAATCCCTCCTATTCCGGTGAAAAAAATTGAGATAAAAAGTATTAAACCGATTCCTTTAAAAACATGAATTTTCATAGTAGAGAATTAGCTGTGACCAAGATATTCAGGAAATTCAATCTCAACCTTAGAGCTATTTTGATTTAATTTGTTGCTCATCTTCTCAGTGTAGGAATTGTTTCTTTTTTCTTCAGTCATATTCAAATAATCATTTACATAATTATTAATTTCGTCACTTGTTATGACTAGTTTACTCATAAGATGAACTGGTCTTACCTTTTGCAACTCTTTATTAGATTGATCAAGGGATATTCTTCTAAAAATATATTCACCTATGTTTTTTGAAGATTTTGTCCAATTTGTTTCTTTGAAATTTATTTGTTTGAATCTATTATTTCTTAATGCTGGTTTTTTCATTTTGCTTTCCTATTTAGTTGATGATAAGCCACCATCTACAATAAAGTTCTGACCGGTAATCCAGTCATTTCCTGGATCGATCAAAAATCTTATCATATTGCTTATCTGTTTAGGTTCACCTATTTTTTCAGCCGCTAGCATTTTTATGCTAGCTTTCAAAACGATAGGATTTTCAGTAATTTTTTTGGATAGTGGGGTATCAATAAGGCCTGGGGATACGGTGTTAACCCTAATATTTTTTCTAGCGTACGTTTTGGCTGCGGACTTCGCCAATCCTTCAACTCCAGCTTTTGCGCTGGATATAAGCTCATGGTTTGATAAGCCTATGCTAGCTGCTGCAGTAGACATCAAAACTATGGAACAATTATCGAGCAGCTTTCCTGCAGCACGTACAACCCCAAATGCAGATTTAAGATTAATATCTATAGTGTTGTAAAATTCATCTTCAGTACTCAAATGTGCAGGTTTTAAAATTAAATTTCCGGGAAGGTTAACGATTGCATCAACTTCGCCAAGTTCTTCTTTTCCACATTGAATGAAATTTTCTACTTCTTCGAAACTAGTAGCATCAATTTTTTTCGATTTGTAGATAGAATCTACAGGGTTAGTGTGGTAACCAAGATAAATGTCAGATGATGCATTTGATAGATCCTCTGAAAGTTTTTTTCCAATACCGCCAGCACTGCCTAAAATTAATACTTTCATACTATACTTTTGTAAGAGCTTGAAAGATTTTACTATTTGAGGAGGCTAGACCACCACTTAATATCCACCCTTCATTTAACAACTCTTCTACCTTTTCCGCTAACTCAGAGGCGTCCTCTTCAAATGATGAAACGATACAATAATTTTTTTTCGTAATCACTTTAATGCTACTCATCATGTACCTCTATCAATCTTTTCTATTACATTTTTATCAGGGTCTTCTTCGTAAATATAGTGTATACCATCGCGGTGAGTTTTCTTGTTATGCTGAGAAGCAACTGTTTCATCTACTACCGCGAAATGAGGGGGATGTTGTCCAGGTGTGACTAAAGCTATTTGTATATTTTCAAAACCCAAGAGAGCCCAAGTACTATCTTGATGTTTAATTTTACATCGAAAATTATTTTTGTACCAGGCGACAGAGTTAGCAATATCATTAGATTCAATTGCAATATGATCTACATGGGTTAAACTCATGATGGATCAATCACTTCAGAATTGTGATAATACTTATTTCTTATTCGCTGTGCGCAACTTGGACAAGTACCTTTTTCTTTTCCATAACGGGGAAAATTGTGATAATACTTATAATCTATGGTCTGATTGAAAACCATAACTTCCCAAACTACTTTGCAAACGGGGCAGGCCCTTAGATCATTATCAGCTTTTTTTGCATCGAAATTATTCGGTACTCTTTCCTTTCTTTCATTGAAGTGCTTTAAATCGGTTCCTTTTGAAACAGCTTCTAATATTGATGACATATATACTCCTTTGTAATACAGTAATGTTATTACATAAGGAATATAACAGTCAAGTATTTTTTGAGCGTTTTGAGCGTTATTATAAATATTAATTTTTAGTAGTATGGGATAGGTTTTAAAATCATAGAAAATACAATTTGTGAATCTTTTTCAATTTCTAATAATAGCTGTCCATCTTTATACGCAGCAAAACCATTAAAAAAAGCCGGTAATTTAATTTTTGGATTAGATCTATCAACTTTCCATGTAAAAGTATTTTTCGCACCATCCCACAAAAAATCATTATCCCATTCTATGTTCCCAATTAACTGCTTTCTCTGAAACAGATTGTAAGATTTAGGTGTTAAATATGGTTTATTTTTAGTTTCGGTGATATATGGACCAGGGTCAACTTCCAAAGTGTCTGAAAAAGTTGTAACAAAAAGCCTGACATATCCAGACCAGTCTTGAAACCAGACCTCATTCTTTGGATTCCCTTCAGAGACCCATTTTAGATTAGTTAAAGACAGCCCTCCTTTTGCTTTGGAATGACCGATGGATATTAACAATGAGAGTAAAATAATCTTAAGTTTCATCAACACTCCTTTTATTTGATGTCCAAAGTTTACCTTCAAGAAAATAAAACCAAATTTTATATGTAATTTTCCGAATAATTATTGGAAAGAGCATTATAGAATAAATAAAAAAAGTTTTTAAACTTTTTTTTTCACCGATATAAACTTTATCAATAATTACAGATCCTGACTCATAAGGTTTAACAATGTGATTATGTTTCCAGCTTTTAAGACCAAACGGTAGATTCAGTCCAATGTCTTCAAAAGACAAATAGTTCTTACTACAATTATAATTCTCATGCATTACAGACATATGTTTCCAACCAAAAAACCAAAAGGAAAAATCAGCTCGCTTTTTGTTATCAATCCCACTCCATTCATGAATTTTAACTGGTTGACCCGCAGTTAAAAATTTAATGAACTCCGGTGAATGAAAACATTGTATCACATCTTCAGAATCGATGTTTTTTAGTATTGTTTTTTGATGAAAAACCAATTTTATAATCTCTATCGATTCTTTAGTACAAATTTTTTGTTTTTAGATATTTTTAAAAGGTATAGTATAAAATAAAGCAACTTATTGAAAGCATAGCCACCGATGCTATATATCTTCTAAAATTACTCTTTAATCTCAAGTGTGTTGCTACAGCACCAAACATTAGAACACTAATACCTAAAGCTCCAATCTTAACAACTTCTTCATTAGTAAACTGTAACATCACAGCGAATGATAATTTTAAGATACCCACAAGATCCCGTACCCATGATGGAAGATTATATTCAACAAACTCTTTTTTGATATTATCATACCTAACAACCCACACAAAAAAAATTGCTACGCTTGATATAATTTTTAAAGCTTCTACGATATTGACTAAATTAAAATCCATTGATTATCTAAAGTAACTGTTTAAATCTATTATTCAAAAAATTAAACTACAACCTATTTTTGCCCTTTTTGAACGTTTTGAGCCTCTTATTCACTCAATAGATATTAAAATTTCATTTTTCCGAAATGGAGGTAAAGCCCAAGGACTATTATACTGAGCCACTAAAAATTCACCTTTAGCAATATATTGCTTTTTTTTTAAATATTCTTCAAGCTCCTTTTTATAATATTCAGTTCTTGATTTTGTTGCCCAACCACCAAATTTTACAACCGCAGTTTTTCCTAGATTATGAGTGTCTATTTTGACTTGATTATCATCAGGATCGGGTAGCGATGATAAAGTATGTTTCCTGGGCATAACGAAAACAATATCATAAATGTCCTTTTCATTAGGCACATTTGCAATGACGGGAGCAGTCATTGCTATACTTAATTGGCTTTTATTTCCTCCAAAAATATAATTAGCAATTTTCCTAAAACCTGTTACTGTAGCTTCTTTGTAAGTATCTTCAACGGTAGTCTTGGCAACTAAAAAAGATTTATACTCTCTTAGTTCAAATCTTCCTTCACGTTCCAATAAATTGTGCTCGGGTGTTTCAATTGCCATAACTAGATTAAAAATTATTAATAAAAGCACCCAAAATATTTTAATAAGTCTTGCCAAAAATAATCTTCCATTCTTCATTTGATAAATGGAATCAGAACAGGTGTGCCTTTTTTATACTTTATATATTCAGGCAAATCACCCCACTTTTTATCAGAACTTTCTTCTAGAAGGTTCACACCACTAATCCTGGTTAATAAAAAATAAATAAAAATTGGAGAAATAAGGGTGATATATTGAAAACTATGAAGTCTTGGAAGAGAAACGAGGGCAATGCCTATCCAAAGTATGATCTCACCGAAATAGTTAGGGTGCCTAGAAATGCTCCATAAGCCAGAGCAAATAAAAGTGCCTTTATTATTCTTATCTAATCGAAATTTTCTCTTTTGTTCATCTGCTACAATTTCAAATACGATCCCAACAACCCAAATTGTAACTCCAAAATAAAAAAGAAAATTATTATCCAATTTTTTGTTGTTAATAATAAGTGTTAAGGCATTTGCCGTTGTAAGAAAAACCCAAAGGCCAGACATAGTCCACCAAACAAGATATTTTGAAAAAGATTTTTTTGCCTCGCGAAATCGACGATCTTCACCCACTCTTAAAACTCTAATAAAAAGGAAAACTCCCAGTCGAATTGCCCAAAAAGATACCATCCCAATAATAATTTTTGTCCTGATTTCTAAACTTTCACCAGATGAATACGATGTTAA
>NZKX01000082.1 GCA_002694025.1 Fidelibacterota bacterium
GAAGAAGAATCATATTATCAAAAAGAGAGCCGTTATAGGATGAAAATTATAAGCGATATCCAATCGTTTTATTCAAGATTAACTGGTCAATACTCCCCTTCATTTTTTAATGCAATGTCAGTTGTAAACGCAGTTAGAGACTCTACCATTGCAGATTCACTTTTTTTTGGACAACAGAAACTTTTTATTAATAATAAGCAATTCGATATTGAGGTGAATCAATCTTACGGTTTTGAGTATGATACCACTTTTGGAATTAAAAGTTTTAGGAAAGATACCATTTTGGATACTATTCTGCAAATTAGTATGTACTCCGAAGAATTAGGTCGTGATGATACATCTTTCATTCAGAAGAAAGAGTTGCCTAATTATGATGGGTTACCAAATTTTGGTGGTGTTTTAAATGAAGAGCCCATAAATCGTATTCAAGCAATTGAATACTTTAAGACATACATACCAGACTCCACTAATTATTTTTGCCCCTTAACAAATAAATCTTATGTGATTAGTATTAGTGAAGATGGTTCTACCTTTACTGTCTCTAGCCCAATTGAATCTCCAATAATTGAGAGATATTATTTCCTTTTTACCTTTAAAGCGGATAATCATGGTTTTATAAAGGGTGGAAGAAAAAGTTGGGATTGACATAACCATTTCCCTATGGTTGGTTTAGTCATATCAGACTCATTTCTTTTAGTAGGTGAATGGAATTCAAACCTTGATAACCATTCTCTAAAAGGTGTAGTTAAAGTTGATTTTTTAGAGCCTATTAATCCACATGTCTTCAATGAGGCAGGTTTAAGTAGTATAATAGCGTCGTCACTTAGAAAGGCTCAGGAAACGTTTAGTTTTTCTGGAAAGAAAGTTGTTGTTGGTATACCAGACCATTTTGTTGAGCATTCTGTCATAAATATTGAAAGTGATCTTTCTTATAATGAACATATGGAATATATCAAGTGGATAGATTATCAAAAAGGACGTCACATCAATAACTCTGTCTATACCTTTGGACAAACATATTATCCTTCGCAGGAAAATATTCATATTTGCTCAATATCTCGATCTTTAATTAGGATTCTAAAACTTTCAATAGCAGAAATGGGCGGAAATCCTTTTTGGATGGGGCCTCTAAGTTCGATGTATATTGATGGGAGGGGGGAAAAAGAATCTGCGGTAATAACTAGAAAAGGCAATAAATACTTATTTTTGAAGTTGCAAAATAATATTTTTGAAATTGGAACAATTGCTTTTTCTGGAGGCATTCCTCGTTTGATATCTAGTACAGGTGATTCAGAAGATAATGTTTTTTCAGCTTTAGGATTTGATCAAAATAACGAAAATAGCATACCGATTTTTTGTGGTCAAAAGCTTGGTCGACAGGCAAAAAATGCTTGGGAATTATCAGATTACCGAGCAAGTATTCCATTTGAGAAAATAAAATTAGAATCTAAAATAGGGAGGTTGCCATTTTATGAAGCCAACATACTTTCTGAGTTAATAACAAACAAGGCAGTTAAGTTTTCTTTTAATTTTTTTGGAGATGAAGGTATTGTTGAATTTTTTTTTGATGAGGTCTACACAGATTTGAATGAGCTCGAAAAGGACAATGGAAATGATATAAAAAGGTTAGAAGATCAAAAAGAAATAAATGATAATTCAGTTGATTTAGAAGATGTTGAAAAAACAAAGGAAGTGTCTGTTAAACATGAAGGTGAAAAAACAAAAAGTTTAACTGGATACGCTGTTGCAGTTGTGGCAATAGTAGCTTGTTTTATAGGATTCAATTACCTGAAACTTCAAAATCAAATCAATAGTAATTTTTTTGGATTTGGAAAAAATTTTAAAATTGAACGTTCTGGAGTTGATAGTTTAGATAAACAAATTAATAACGATTCACCACCATTAGACTTAATAAAAGAATCTAGAGCTATATCTACTGCTATTATAAAACTATTAACCCAAACTGACTTAAATAGATATAATGGATTGACAATTACAAAATCCTTTTTAAGTTTAGAATATATGAGCGGTACGAACCCCAACATCGAAGATATATTGGGTTTAGACCCGACTTCCTTTACAGTTGAAGCCACAGGAAGCGACAGTACAATTTTTCTTTGGTATTATAGTTTTGAATTACCTACTGCTGAAGAGTATTTGAGTGAAGGTAAAATTGATAAAATAGATTTAATGGTTCAGCTTGATACTTCACTAACAGATTATAATCTTAAATATTTCGAACAAGTTTACACACGTAATCAAATATATGGTCCTTTATTATTATGGGTGAAAGGTAAAAGTGATATTCTTTCAGCAAGTGCCATTGTTGCAAAACTAAACGACGATATTCTACTTAGGAAATTTGTTTTATTTAATAAAACTGATAGGCCAAATCCTAAAGCTGGTTTTTACATTTCAATTCTTGAAGATTAAATGAATATCATTTCGGGAACATTTAAATCTATTAAAATTAAAACTAGTAAGAATCTTTCATATCGGCCAACAAAATCAATAGTCAGAAAAAGCATTTTTGATTCTCTTAGTCTTTTTAATTTGGGTTCTGTTTGTGATTTATTCTCTGGTACAGGTATCATTGGTTTTGAGTCAGCAAGTAGAGGAGCAAAGTCTATAACTTTTGTTGATAATGATTATGAAGCTATTAAGTTGATTAAAGAAAATGCTAAAAAATTTGGTGGGCCTCAATATAGCTATGTAAAAAAAGATGTTTTTAGTTTTATTAAGAAATGTACTTCATTTGATTTAATATATGCTGATCCGCCTTATGGAAAATATGATGTTGTTAGATTAGTCAGAGAAGTCTTAAAACATTTAAATGAACAAGGTAAATTCTTTTTAGAATGTGATAAAAATCAGGTTCCAT
The DNA here is from genome assembly GCA_002694025.1 of Fidelibacterota bacterium. The sequence goes on from NZKX01000082.1 coordinate 2,882, forward strand.
TTCTAAATAGTTTCGTTCGTGACTTCGGCCAGACTAGAATTTTGCAATGGGAAAATAAATGAGAAAAATATTATATCCTGGTACATTTGATCCTATTCATAATGGGCATATTGATATTGCAACTAGAGCTGCAGATTTATTTGATGAGCTAGAATTTGTTGTAGCTGTTAATCCAGATAAAGAAACACTATTTTCTATTAAAAAAAGAACTGAGCTCATTGTAGAATCAGTGAGAGGAAAGGAAAATATTAAAGTCAATTTTTTCCAAGGATTGGTCGTAGACTACGCTTACAACAAAGGTCATTGTGCAATTATTAGAGGACTAAGGCACGTGAGCGACTTTGAATTTGAATTTCAAATGGCAATGATGAATTTTCATCTTAATAAATCTATAACATCATTATTTATGATGCCTGATGAAAAATATATACATTTGAATTCATCAGTTGTGAAAGATGTATCAAAAAATGGAGGTGACGTTTCCGCTTTTGTTCCTCCCTGCGTTCAAGAAGCATTATTTACTAAATTTTCTAAATAAAATACTCTAAACTTATATCAACAATTTCTAGATAAATTTAGGTACTTATGCCCACATACGACTACATATGTAAAGAATGCGGGGACAAATTTGAACATTTTCAATCAATGTCAAGTTCTCCGATTCAGAAGCGCCCTGATTGCGAAGTAAAAAAATGCAATGTTGAACGAATTATAAGTGGTGGAACTGGTTTAATATTTAAAGGTTCTGGCTTTTATCTTACTGATTATAAAAATAAAAAAAGTGATAATAAAAAACCTAAGCCTGATAAATCTGAAACAAAAACTAAGAAGAAAAAAGATTATAGCAAAAAAGGAGAAAAAACTGCATGAGCATATCACAAACTATAAAAATGGAAAACGGTTTTTTGCATGTTCCAGATAATCCTGTTATTCCCTACATTGAGGGAGATGGAATCGGATCTGATATTTGGAATGCTTCTGTAAATGTTTTTGATAGTGCAGTAACTAAAGCATATAGTGGTACAAGGAAAATAAATTGGCTAGAAATATATGCAGGTGAAAAAGCTTTTAATAAGAAGGGAGAATGGCTTCCGCAAGAAACTCTTGATCTTATATCAAATCACTTGATTGCTATAAAAGGACCTTTAACTACTCCTGTAGGTGGAGGAATTCGTTCTCTAAATGTAGCGTTAAGACAGAAATTA
>NZKX01000143.1 GCA_002694025.1 Fidelibacterota bacterium
GTCAATGCATAACCATTTGTAATTAATGGTACTCTAATATTATTTTTATAAGCACTTTCAATTATATTGCCTAACTTAGGGTTTGTTAAAGGCTCCAGTCCTCCAGAAATTGAGAATGCTGTATCCTCTGATTTTTGTAGAAATAATTTTTGGTACATTTTTAATGACTCATCTAAAATATCAGTAGGATATTTTGCTTTTTGATTTCTTCCACAAAAACCACAGTAAAACATACAAGATACGCCTGGAAAAATTGCAATTCTTTTTGGGAATTCAAGATTTTTTTCTAAAACGTCATTCGTTCTTTTTGCAAATGGAATAATAGTTTTCCAATATTTTCTTCCTATACCCTTATCTAATATTATATCCTGTAAAATATTATTGTTTCTTACTAAATTATTAAGTTTGATTAATGTTTCTTTATCAATATTTAATTTATCAGAAATGAATTTTTGTGTAGTCCATGGTTTTTGAGAAAATCTATGAATTATAAAGCAAATATCGTTATAATGTTTTTCAAACAAAACTTTATTAAAATTAGGTCCCGAGTTTAAAATACTTATTAAAGAATTTTTAATTTTATCGTTATCTTGATTATTAAAATCTTTCTTGAGCCAATCTTTAATATTATTTAAGTTTTTTTCTAACATTTTCTAAAAGCTTAGTTGCAAATAGTGAAACATTATGGTTTCGATTAAAATTACATTTATTATTTAAAACTTTTTTTAACATTATTGTAAGTGCGTCAAAATGAAACTCGGTTAAATCTACGTCATTTATAAAATGTTCTCGTGTATCGGAGTTTAAATTATAGAAAAAAACAAAATTGTATTTAGTATTATACAGTTTAAAGTTTAAAACGTTTTTTGAGTCAATTATTATTGTTTTAAGTTTTTTTAATTTACCTATCAAAGGGTATAGTAAATACATATCATGATATGTTAGTCTATTTAAGATTGACTCTATTGTTCCACTGTCCTTCTTAACTCTAATAATAAAGTTATTCTTTCTAATATCAATTTTTTTTCTTTTATAATATTCAATATCATCAATGTACAACTTAACTCTTTTTTTCTTTGATATTTTGATTAATTTTAATGCCTTTGCATAAGAATTTGTAAGTGGTTTTTCACAAAAAACGTTAATTTTTTTCTTTAGAAAAAATTCAACTATTTTATAATGGGTTTGATCTGGTGTTAATACAAAAACCCAATCAATATTTTCTGTAGAAATTTTTTTATAATTAACTTTAGAATTAATTATCTGTTTAATATTAGAAATTTTATCTAAGCTTTTAATTACAGTCCTTCCCCATTTTCCCTTACCAACTACTAAAATGTTTTTCATATATTTATCAAATTGTAAAATATTACCATTTAATTTTATAATTTATGTTATACTTAGAAATTATTTTTTTTAACTTGTTAATATCTAAAAGGCAATCTTTATAACCATCAATTATTGTATGCAAATAAGTCGAGTTTGGTTTCTTCAAATAGTAAACATTTTGTATATAAAAAAGTACTTTTTTTCCGTTTAATTTAAAATATTCTTTTTGATAATAGTCGTAATCTACTCCTTCGTACCAGTCCAATTCTTTTTCGTCTTTCTTTGTGATATTCCAAAGAGCTCCATTTACTTTAGAGCTTTTATCTTTAACAATATTTGCATGTCCAAATATTGTTTGGTTAGTCTTGTGGCTGAAACATAGCTTGTAACCTTTTAGATAATGTTTTTTTATATATTTACATCCCGAGCATCTTTTTTTCATTTGAAAATGATTAAGATTACTACCGTAAGCAAAATATAACATTCGTTTAAAAAATTGTTTTTAATATCCTGTAGATAAATTATTATATATTTTTTATTTTTTCATTATTCCAATAGATCCCGTTGAAGTCAGTGCTAATATTAAACTTTTACTATTTTTATGATATTTTATATCCCTAATTCTTTCACCTACGTAAATTCTTTCATTGTATAAGAGCTTGTTATAATCCTCACTAAATTTTATCCTTAGTAAATGCCTTCCATTTAAAGTGGTTATAATAAAATTATCTTGCCAAAAATTACTAAAATCATTTGGAAGTTTCATTATCTCAGCGGTTCCATATGCGTACACAAAAGCATGAATAGGTTCCGTAAATCCCTTTTTTTCATGGTTTTCAGGATAAGTTGGAGTTGAATAATCTGGATTCACATATTTTTCTCCATAAGATACAAATGGAAAACCATAATGATTTCCTTTTTCAATTTTATTTATTTCATCTCCACCTTTTGGTCCATTGTCCACAGCGAGTATTAAATTTTCGTCTGCATATATTCCTAAAACACCTCTTAAACCTTTAGCAAAAGTCTCAGAGTAATTTTTATTTTCGTTTATTAAAATAATACTCCCAAAGCTGTCATCATTATCTATTCCTGAATGACCTATGCTTAAAAGTATATTATCATCTATACCATCGAAATAATGTTCAATTCTCCCAAAGTTATTTTTGACATTTAAGCAAGTATTAAATCTTTTTTTAGTAGAAAAAATTAATTTAAATTCAATAAAATTCTTGCTTAAATTTCCAGAGTACAATTCAACTGATGTACAATCATTATCAGTTCTACCGCTTGCAAAGTATATTTTGTCTTTAATTATAAGAATATCTGGTTTATCTATCATAACTGACTCTGGTATTTTTTGATCCAAATTTGTCTTAATTTTTTTAAATTTACTCGTGTCTCGATCTAATATGTACTTAATATCACTTACATATATAGAACCAGAAGTATCCGTTAAGTATAAATCATCTTGATTAAAATCTATTAAAAAAGGATAGTTACCAAGTTTACCCCTTTTAATAAAATCTAAACTATTTTTATTAAACTTAACTTTAATCCACTGAGTGTCAGGTAAAAATTTTACTTTGTAATCATTTTCATAGTGTGCAAATAGGTTTCCATCATAATTTGTTATAACTTTAAAGAATGTAATTAAATCAAAAGGTAAATATAATTTTGCTTTTTTTTTTAAGTAACTATTATTTGCGATTATATATATTGCAAATAGGACAAAAATGCTTGTTAGTATTAATATAATTTTTTTCTTACTAGACATATTTTTTCAAAATTTCTTATAACTTAATTAATAGAAAAAGTATAAATTTTTGATGCTTTATCTTTATATAGTAAAGCTTTTCCTCCTGTGGATACAAAACTGACATATTGTTTATTTCCGATATTAAATATAATAGGTGGAGCACTACCAGCAGCGTCCATTTCATAAGACCACAAAATTTTTCCGCTTTTAGCATCTAAGGCATAAGCTTTTTTATCAACCGTACCATTAACAAACAAAATATCACCTCCATTGAGTGCAACCCCACCAAAAATTTCAGTTCCTACTAGTTTATTTTCACCCTTATAGAACGCTTCTCCAACTGGTGATTTCCACTCAATTTTACCAGATTGTAGGTTTAATTTTGCAATATATCCCCACGGAGGATTTGTCGCTAAAGTGTTATCTTTTGTAACAAATCTAGACCATGCAGTAGTATCAGCCTCTATTTTAATTTCATTATGATCATATAGTTTATTATCCCACCAACTAAATAATTTATTGTATTCAAACAATTCTTTTTCAGATAAATTTAAATTAGAATGTTGCTGATTGAATTTTTTTATATTTTTCATTTTAAACTCAAGTTCTGGAAAAATTTTAAATCCAACTAATCCAGGGATATATTGAAAATTTGCATCCCTGTAATCTTTATTTACTGCATTTCTTCTTTTTCCATGACAGCTAGAGCAATTTTCAAGATACTTTTTATGAGTTTTTTTAAATTGATTTGGAAAAAAAGTTAAAGATTCAGTGGAAGTTATTTCGGGTTTTATAATCCATGGGTCGTTCTTTACAGGTATATAGAGGTTTTGCTTTATAGGATCTAATGCTGCCCCCATCCACTGTGCGCCACCATGAACACCAAATAAAATTAAATTTTTTCCAAACTGAGGAGGTTCAAACTTTCCATAAATTGAATTATTTATAAAGTTTGAAAGTTCCTCTTTTTTTTCACTCGATAACTCTGAAATATTCTCTAGATTAAATTCAATATCTGAAAATTTTTCTGGTATTTTCAAATCAATTTGAAATTTGTTTGTATATTCACCTGTCATTTTGCTTTTGGGCACTTCAATATAATCAATATCATAAATAGGTTTACCAGTATTTCTGTCGAGTATAAGTGTGTGTCCTATTTTTGTTACCACTATGACTACTTCAAAGATATTCTGACCAATACGTAAATCGTATATTATTGGTGGTGCTGAAATATCATAATCCCACAGATCATGTTTTGTCTCTTGAAAAGTCCAAGCAATTTTATTACTTTTTAAATCTACTGCTATAACACTGTTTGTATTCTTGTTATCCCCTTTTCTCTTAACACCATAAGATCCTGGTCTAGGATTACCTGTTACAACATAAACAAAGCCTTTTTTATCATCTATTGCAACGCCTCCCCAAGCAGAGCCGCTACCACCTAAAAAATTTCTATTTGGGTGAAAAGAAATTTTATTTTTCTTTTTACCGCTGTATTTATTATATGAAAAAACAGCTTGGGTTGTTGAAACAACAAGACTTTCACCATAAATCATTGGAGCTGTTATGGTGGAAA
>NZKX01000083.1 GCA_002694025.1 Fidelibacterota bacterium
AAAAATAGAGAAGGTTTTGTCAGGGTATAATTTTTTAATTGAGAGCGCACCTTTTACATCCATTTCTAGTAGTAAAATATCATTATTTTTTATAATGTAATCTATTGTCTTTTTTGATGTACCATAATAAAAACCATGTACTCTCTCCCATTCTGCAAAAAATGACTGTTTAATTAATCTTTTAAATGATGTATCAGATATAAAATGGTAATCCTCACCATTTTTTTCCATTTTCCTAATTTTTCTTGTTGTATAAGATACAGACCATTTTACGTTAGGAAATTGTTTCTGAAGAGCTTTACATAGTGTTGTTTTTCCTGCTCCTGAAGGAGCGGAGATTATTATTAAATTTTTCATTAAAGAATATTTTGCATTTGCTCACGAATTTTCTCTAATTCATCTTTTATTTCGACGACTTGCATTATGACATCAGTTTGGGAACTTTTAGATCCAATTGTATTTATTTCTCTAACAATTTCTTGGAGCAGAAAATTAATTCTTTTACCAACAGGCTCATCTATTCTTAAGTAGTTATGCAATTGATCAAAATGGCTATTGCAACGAACAATTTCTTCAGTAACATCCATTTTTTCGGAAAAATATGCAACTTCTTGTATTAGTCTTGATTCATCAAGATCTTCACCATTTAGTAATTCTTTGATTTTTATCCTTAAGATGTCCTGTTTTTCAGATTTATAATTATTCGTCTTCTCTGTTATAGTTGCAATCATTTCTTTGATTTTTTTTATTCGTCCTATGGTATCATTAAAAATTCTTTCCCCTTCAATTTTTCTCATATCATTTAATTGTATTAAAGCTATTTCAACTTTTTTTATCAATTCTTTACTGCTGGGGAATTTCGGGTCATTGATTTTTAATAAATCATTAGATGAAATAATATCACTCATATTCATTGATTGACCATACTTAATGTTGATATCTTTTAAAATCTCTTTTAATAATTCATATTTTTCACGGTCAAAAACTTTTTTAACATTATTTTTCAATTCCGAATCAATTTTGATAAAAACTGTACCACGTTGCAGATTTAATTGAATTAATTTTTTGATTTCATCCTCAACTGATAAATCAAATTGGACACCTTTAAACTTAATTTCCAAGAACCTTCCATTTACGGATTTTAACTCTATATTGTATCTATCCTCTCCAATCGAAAATGAACAAAATCCAAAACCTGTCATGCTTTTAATCATCTTTTGTTAGCCTCATATATTAAGTCAATCAATGAGTATAAAAATACCTAGATGGATAGGCTTACGTGTTTTTTTCTTTCATCTTTTCGATAAGCCAATCCGCATAAATTGATAACGAAATTAGGTGATGATTTGCAAAAATACCATTTATAGATGAGGGCAAAAATGCATAATCAATAGTTAATTTACCCCAATCTATTCCGATCCCTCCAGCTAGCTGATCATAAGAATTCTGCCCCAATCTGAGCATCATTTTTTGTTGATAAATTAATTCTAACCCAAATGATATATCTATTGATAGATTGTTTAAATTATAAAAAGAATCTATATTTCTTTCTGCAGTGCTAAAAATCAGGCTCGACATTGGATTTAGACCTAATAATCCTTCTTTAAAAAGATTAATTGATTTATGGTAGCCAACTTCGATCGAGGGTACTGTTCCTTCAATATACCCATTATCCCAAATCATTCCTGAAGCAGGAATATTCTTAAAAACCAAACCTATGTTTGAACTTTTAAAACTTTTGTAAAAACCAAAGTCTAATCCGACACCAATTGCATTTTGATTTCCTAATGAGCTGTGTAAAATCTTTAAACCAACACCAACAGGGATAATACCTAGGTTGAATTTAGAAGTCCCTTGAAGACCAAAGCGCTTTTGATCAAAGTATGTTATTTTACTAATATCTAATCGCTCACCTTCATCTATTAAACCATTAGATTCTCCTTCGTCATTAGTTCCGAATTGACCATCATATCCCCAATCGAGAAGTGCAGTTCGCGTATCTGGGATATTTGTTACACCTTCAAAAATTAAGTTGATATTAATTAGCCTTTCCTCTTTTTTGATTTGTAAACTAATCAATTCACTATTAACGATACCCGCAAAACGAGACTGATGGGTTAAAGAAATTTTCTTTGTAGAGTTTAATGGGAAAAATGGGTTTCGAAGGGATGAAGACGGATTATTAAAGTTGTAAGCTGCTGTTGCGTTCCCAAGCGATGAAGTTCTAGCTTCAGAAACATAATTGAATAGTTCCCAACCGTAACTAACCCAACTAATATTTCCATATAAATCACAAAGCACGAAAGAAATTAAAAGATATTTATTCTTCATTTTTCCTCTTTAACCTTGCAAGAATCTCAAGTGCTTGAAAAGGAGTAGTGTTATTTATATCAATTGAATCTAGCTCTCTTATTAAATTTAAAATAGAATCATAATTTTTTACTAAACCTGCATCGATATCGTTTGGAATTGAACGTTCATTTTTAATTGGATTTTCCATATAGTCTTTTAATACTTGATTTGCTCTGGCAATAACAGTTTTTGGTAATCCAGCCATTTCCCCAACATGAATCCCATAACTTTTATTACCCACGCCTTTAACTATTGAACGAAGAAAAATTATTGTGTCCTTAAATTCTTTTACCTGAACGTGGTAATTTTCTAATCTCTTCAACTTTTTTTCCAATTTTGTCAATTCATGATAATGCGTCGCGAAAATTGTTCTCGCTTTTAAATTCGGTTCATCATGGATGTATTCAGTAATAGCCCAGGCTAAAGATAATCCATCGTATGTAGATGTTCCCCTTCCTATTTCATCAAGTAAAATTAAACTATTATTGGTGGCGTTATTTAAAATATTTGATGCCTCTATCATTTCTACTAAAAAGGTACTCTCACCTCCAGCTAAATTATCGCTTGCCCCTACTCTAGTAAATAAACGGTCTACTAAACCCATTTTTAATTTTGAAGCAGGAACATAGCTTCCTATTTGCGCCATTATCACAATTAATCCAATTTGTCTTAAATAAGTAGATTTACCAGCCATATTAGGTCCAGTAAGTAAGTGAATTTGATTGTTGTTTGAATCAATCTGTGTGTCATTAGAAATGAATTTTTCAGTCAAAGGCAATAAACTTTCAACTACAGGATGCCTTCCGTCTGTTATTTCCAAAATTGATTTCTTTGAAAACACTGGTTTTGTATAATCATTTTTAACGGCTAAAAAGGCAAGTGAGGTAAAAAAATCTAAAAAATTTATAGCAGATGCATTTTTTTGCAATCTAGTAATTTCTGCCATAATCTCAGCACATAAATCATTAAAAATTTTTGATTCAATTGCTAATATATTTTGCTCAGCGTTTAAAACTTCTTCCTCATAATTTTTCAAATCTTCTGTTATGTATCTTTCTGAGTTTGTTAAAGTTTGTTTTCTAATAAATGAATCAGGGATTTTTTGTTGATGAGATTTCGTAACCTCAATATAGTACCCAAATATTTTATTATATCCCACTTTAAGCTTTGAAATTTTTAACTCTTTTCTTAAGGAACTTTGAAAAGATTCAAACCATTTCTTGCCTTTGTTTACAATTTCTCTAAGTTCATCAAGTTCAGAATTAATTCCAACATTAATAATATTATAACTTGATTGAAAAGACGGAGCATTCTTGGAAAGAATAAATTTAATTTTCTTATATAATCTAGAAGTGTCCGTAAAGGATTGAGAAAGGTCTATAAAAATATTATTGTTCTTTCTTTGGAAAATAGTAAGCCAGACTGGAATCTTCTCTAAAGTTTCACCTAATTTTAAAATATCCCGCGGCGAAGCTTTAGATTTATTTAATTTTCCTAAAATTCTTTGTATATCTACAGTATCTTGAAGATCATTTCTTATTCGATCCAATATTTTAGGATTTTCAACGAAGGCTTCAACAGTATCTAATCTATTGTTTAGCTTATCTATGCTATAAAGTGGATTAATTAAATTTTTTCTTAATAATCTACCACCTCCTGAAGTTTTTGTCATATCTATACAATCAATAAGTGTCCCATGGATCCCTTGAGAACTTAAAGAATTGAAAACCTCCAGGTTTTTAATAGTAAAAGAATCTAATACCATGTATTCCTCATCACTTATGGGAGATAATTTTGAAATATGATGAATTGGGGTAGCTAAATTTTTCTTTAAATGTTTGGCTAAAGCCCCTGCAGCTGAAATTCCATAAAGCATTTCCTCACATCCAAAACTCTTTAATGATCGAATTTTAAAGTGATCAATTAACACTCTGTAAGCGTTTTTAAAATCAAAAAGATAGTCATCTACTTGCGTAATGAAAGGCTTATACTCTTTATACCAAGAAGAATTTGAATATACTTCTTTATTGGAGAGTATGACTTCTTGAGGACAAAACTTTAACATGTTGTGGTTAATAGTTTCTACATCGCATTGACCAATATGAAATTCTCCAGTTGAGGTGTCAAGGAATGCAATTCCAATAAACCTTTTGTCAAAAAACATAGACCCGATGTATCTATTAGATTTGTCATTTAAGGTTTTATCAGCTGAAAGAGTTCCTGGTGTGACAACTTCAATAACATCGCGTTTAACTATTCCTTTTGTTGTTTTAGGGTCTTCAATTTGTTCACAGATAGCTACTCGGTGCCCTGCATTGACTAACTTAGGCAAGTAATTATCCAACGAATGGTACGGGAAACCAGCTAGTTCAACATCTGCTGCTTTGCCATTTGCTCTTTTGGTGAGAACAATCCCTAATAATTTTGAAGTAATCACTGCATCGTCTAAAAATGTCTCATAAAA
>NZKX01000144.1 GCA_002694025.1 Fidelibacterota bacterium
ATAGTTTATGCTAATCTTTCAATTTTAAAAATCGTTACTTAACAGCTCTTTGGAAAAAATAAAACAGTCATCGGAAAATAATCCTATATTGTTTCAAAAATGGGAAAAACTAAGTTTTATGCACTGGAGAGTAGACAAAGAGATTATAAAGAAACACATACCGAAAAACCTAACTTTAGATTTATATGAAAATGAGGCATATATCGGTCTAATTCCATTCATGATGAAAAATGTTAGGCCTAGGTGGGGTTTTAGTATTCCATTTATTTCTAATTTTCCAGAGTTCAACATCAGGACTTATGTAAAAAAAGGAAATACTAAAGGGGTACTTTTTATCACCTTGGATGCTCAAAGCATAATTACAAGAATATACGCTTCTAATTTTTTCTATTTACCATATCGTTATTCCAGGGGTTATGTAATTGATAAAAAAGGTTCATTCTTATGGAGTTCAAATCGATTGTATAAAGGTTATAGATTAAAGGGATCTTGTGAAGGATATGGAGAATTCGGACATGCAAAAAAAGGCTCATTAGAAGAGTTCCTTCTAGAAAGGTATTATCTATTCACAGTGTCAGGTAACCAGATTAAATTTGGTCGTATTAGCCATGAAAAATGGATAATAAAAAGGGCGAAGCCAAAAATAATAAAGAATGACTTTTTAAAGTCATATTCTTTGGGGATTACACACCTTTTGAATCCTGAATTTTGCCATATTTCAAATGGAGTTGAGGTAAAAGCATGGGCTTTACAAAACATGGAATAATCTTAGACTCCTTAAACCAAATATTATTTTTTTTTGCTAAATGTAAAACTATTAGATTTCATTATAATAAATGTTAATAACAGAAAGTCATTTTGAATTACCTACAGAAACTATTTACTAATCATATAGTTAGAAAAGTTCAAAGAATGGGACATCTACCTGCTCAGGTTCCTTCAAATGAGCAAGCTAGGGTAGAGGATTTAAAAAAACTTAAGATTCTTGAAGATAATATAGAAAAAAGCAAGAGATTTTCAAGCTTTCCAAAACTAGCAGCCACTTTGACGGATTGTGATAAAGCAGCAATCAATATTATAAGTGAAAAATCCCAGCATTGTAAAATCAATTTTGGTATGAATTCTATAGAAAATATAGCTATGAAAGAAATACCAAGGGAATTATCAGTTTGTGCTCACGTACTTAATAATGACTCTAAACCTCTTATAATTGATGATTTAACTAAAGACCAAAGAACTAAACATATTTTTGAATTAAATAATAAGTTATTAAATACAACGTTTCCGAAATTTTATGCAGGTAGTCCAATTATTACTTCAAATGGATATACTTTAGGATCATTTTGTGTTTTTAATTCAAAACCAAAAACATTGGATCATTCAAAATTAGATGGCCTAAGAATGTTGGCTGATCAATTCATGGACTTATATGAAAGTACTAAAGAAAACTATGAAGTGAGTACGCCAATGGATGATTCTTCAAACGAAAAAATAAATGGTGAATATTTTTCCTCTGCATCGGTGCTTTTTTGCGATTTTTCAGGATTTACAAATAAAACAGAAAAATTACAACCTGGAGAATTGGTGGAAATTTTGGATTTATTTTTTAATGGTTTTGACAAGATTATTGAAAGATTTGAGCTTAAGAAAGTAAAAACAATAGGTGATGCTTATATGGCTGTTGGAGGTGTTCCAGATTTAAACTCCAATCATGCTGAAAGAGTTATTTTAGCTGCAAAAGAATTTATCAATTTTGTAAAAGGTGTTAACTATCAACAACGCGCAATAGGTAAAGATTTATGGTACGTAAGAATAGGAGTACACTCAGGACCAATTATCGCTGGGAAAACTAGAAGTAGCTTTGATATCTGGGGTGATACTGTCAATATAGCAGCGCGGTTAGAAAGTAGTGGAAAAGAAATGAAGATTCATATTTCTAATCATACTAAAAGATTATTACCCGCTTCTATTAAAACCACAGAAACAGACTTAGTAAATTTAAAAGGTAAAGGTGATTTCACTAGCTGTTTTATAGATAAATAATCAGTGTAGTAATTAACGTGTCATTTTCATACAATCTTAACCTTTTCATAAAACTTTTTCTTAAATTTATATTATTTCCTTTTTTTCTCCATAACCTTATCTTGGCTGGAGACGTAATTAACTTAAGTGATTTGAAATGGAAAAAACGCACAATCATTATTGTTGATGATGAAAATTTTGACTTTATAAAGAGATTAAAAAAGTATCAAAAAGAAATTGAAGAAAGAGATATAGTATTAGTTTTTTTTAATAAATCAGTCGCCTACCTAGATAACAGAATTATCTCAAAAAAGTTTTCTAAGTCAGTTGCAAGTAAAATAAAAAAGATAAACTCAAATCACCAACTTATCCTCCTAGGAAAGGATGGGAGTATAAAAAAAACTTATCCATTTGAAACTAAAATAACAGAAATCTTTTATGATATTGATCAAATGCCTATGAGAATTTCTGAAATGCGAAAAAAGACTAAGTTAGATAATTAGATCACTAGATGGTTTTGAAAGGACTGCGCGAACTGTTTCTCTTCTGGCGGTTTAAAACTCCACCACATGTAAAAATAGATGACTAATGATATTAGGAAAAATATCATGAGGTAGATTGTCCATTTAAATAACTTTTGCATTACCAATTAATATTGAGATTTAGCAAGGTTTGAAATAAAACATGAGTATTTTCACTTTTATATTTCATTATAATTGAAAAAGTATATCTAATATCTTTCCACCATCACTTCTGAGGGCATTATGTTCATATATATCAGATTCCCAAATATCAATATTTTGTATTTTACCAGCTGAATCAATCGAGAAATTTCTATCAACATACATATCATTTGTATAAACAGCTGCCTTTATAGGTACTTTATTCTTAGCAAGTACATTTGGATCATAAAGACGCGGCCAATTTTTCTTCTTAGCTAAAATATTTGCCGCATTCTTAAAAGGCTTTAATTCTTGATAATCATCTAACATCCAAGGGAATAACATTTCTCCTAACAAATATAAATCTTCATTGTTTTCTGAAAAAATAGGGAACTCTTTTAAAATTCGTTGAGCAGACCAATTTGTAGAAAAACCTTGAGCATAGCAGGCCTCATGCAAGATGGTAAAGATTGGGTTTGTATCAAAGGTTTGCATGGATAAAATACTTTTCAAGAATGGGTAGGAGAGATGTTTGCCAATAACTCCTCTCTCAAATAAATAATTTAAAGTTGGCATTCCATCACTAAATCCTAAATTTAAACCTAACTGCTGGAGTCTTTTTATAGAAAGCCTATCTCCATTTGGAAGAAACACTTGATTTGAATTGATGTAATCTACTATTTCTTTAATATTTTTTTTTGCCTGAGGATATAGTTTATAAAACGTTTCATTTCTATAAATTACCTTATTGAAAGTTGCTCGATAAATATCATCAGGATGTGCATCCAAAGGAGGGATCCCTCCAGTTATAAATACTTTTTCTAAACTATCTGGAAAAGATGATAAATAATGCAATGCACAAAACCCTCCAAAGCTTTGGCCAAGTAAAGACCATCTCCTCTGTTTTATTAGATTTTGTCTTATGAATTCAGCATCCTTAATAATATTATCAGCTCTAAAAAAAGTTAGATAATGTGCTAGTTGTTCATCATCCATATTTATAAGATTTTTTATATCCACAGGTGAACTTAAACCTGTTCCCCTCTGATCCAATAGGATAACCCTATAGGATTCAAGTGCTTTTTTTAGCCAACCCGTACAGGTTATTGGCCTAGGTGATTCATAACCGGGACCACCTTGAAAAAATATGAGATAAGGTAGATTTTGATCCATGATATCTTCGTTCACTATTTCTCTTGTAAAAATTGAAATAGTTTGTCCGTTTTTTTTATCATAGTCTAATGGAACTTTAAAAGTATGGTCAGTTATTATCATTTATAAAATTTACACTAATTAATTTTAATTGATCTATCTTATAATTTTTAATTAGAAGTAGTAAAATATTTTATGCTAATAATCTGTAATAACTCAATAATTATAATAAGTTTAGTAAAATTTAAATATTAATGTTTTCCGTAATGCAATACATAAATAATATTTATTCATTTGTTTTGTTCAAATGGAAATGGCTCTTGCATAAGCTTTTGACTTCTGTAAGCAAAATCAGAGTTTACTGAAATTGAAAATTTATTTTTTAAATGAATGAAATTTTCCCCCGCCAATTTAAATCTATCGTTTACTGAACCTTCAAGCATACCAATTCGGTCTTCAATCTCTATAATTTTTTGGCGATAGGTTTTTGATAAATCTCGTTTATCGTTTTTTTTATTTGCTAAAAATAATATAAACGTTAAAGTTGTTAAGATTCCAGTTATTAATCCCTGTAAGTATGATTTCATATTGGGTTCCTTTTTAAATTTTTTATATTTATAATTAGCTAATTATTAAAAAATACATAGTTTATTGTCAGCATAAACTAAATTTAAAAATGGTTAACTATAATTTTATAAACATATTAATATTGAGAATATTGTTTTATTTTATCATCATATTTTTTGAAATGTAACCTGAACCGATAACCAAAAAAAAATCCATATATTTCTATTTAACAATATTTATACTCAGATGAATACTTTTCAAATTGATTTATTAGGATGGATAGGCTTCTCATTTATTATAACAGGTTATTATTTTAATGCGAAGAGAAAAATAAACTGCTTTTATATTTGGGGTATTGGAAACTGTATTTATATTTTATATGGATTTATCATTGATGCAATTCCC
>NZKX01000084.1 GCA_002694025.1 Fidelibacterota bacterium
GTGTATTCTTGACTACTGCAAGCGAAAAAAACTATTACAAAAAGAATGTTAAAGTAATTACGTATTATTTTCATTTTGAAACCTTTTTGTTAAAAATGTTGGTCTTATTAGTGAATAGGATTACAAAAAATTTTTACCAAATATATTCATATTTGAAATTAAAAATGAATAAAGTTCAAAAAATTTTATGTCGAATAATATTCATCGTTTGCCTGCTAAATTGGGCTCCATTAATTTGAATTATTTCTTCTGCGATAGTGGAACCTGTTTTTCCTGAGCTTATGTAATCATTTGTTTTATAAAATGAGGATAAGAAACCTGCTGCATACATATCACCAGCTCCTGTTGTGTCTTTCGCTGATATTATTTTTGGTTCTATTTTATTTTTTTCGAAATTATTGAAGACTATTGAACCTTTCTTACCTAACTTAACTCCTCCACATTTTACAATACTCATTAATTGATTAATAGAACCTTCAATATTTTTAGTTTGGAACAGGATTGAGAGCTCAGGTTCATTTGCAAAAATAATATCTACATCGCTTTTTATAAACTCATAGAATTCTTCTCTGTTTCTTTCTACCACAAATGGATCCGCTACATCAAAACAAATTTTCAAACAATTTTTTTTGCTATTTTAACTGCTTTCTGGATTGCCTCCTTTTGCGATTCAGTGTCCCACATGTATCCTGTAAAATATAAAAATGATGAATTCATTAACGCTTCTTTATCAATGTCCTTTGGACTGAAATCCCTACAGATTCCTAAATGCGTATTCATTGTTCTCTCAGCATCTGGAGTAATTAGTACCACACTTGTACCAGTTGAGCCATTATCTTGTACCACTCTAGAGACCACATTATATCTTTTCAATTGGTCTAAGTATATATTCCCAAACTGATCATTACCAATTTTACCTGAAAGAACTGAGGGGATGCCTAAACCATTACAGGCAATAATTGTGTTAGGAGCCGACCCTCCAGGCAAGATTGAAGCGTTTTCTATTTTTAAATAATTAATAATTTCAGTTTGTCGATCTTTAGTTACTAAGCTCATAGTGCCTTTATTAAGCCCTAATGTCTTAATATCTTTGTCGCTTACATGAAATATTATATCAACAATGGGATTTCCGATCCCATAAATAGGATAAATAGTTTTTATACTTTTTCTTTTTTTCTTTGTCATAAACCGTTCTTTAAAATATTACTAAAATGTTAGCAGAATGACATATTAATGACAACTAAAATAAGAATATTACTATTAAACATACTTTTAATTAATATACTTGCTCGGCAATTTCTAAAAAAAGTATATTTCGTAACCATGGATACAAAAACCTTTGCAATAATTACAGATATTCATTCCAATGTAGAGTCACTATATAAAGCGCTTAAAATTATTGAAAAAAGAAAGGATATTGATCAAGTAATTTGTCTAGGCGACTGCTTTGCCTTAGGTCCAGAACCAGAAAAAACAATGTCTGCTTTAAAAAACATATCAAACTGTATATTTATTCGTGGTAATCATGATCGCTATCTCATAGAAAAAATTTGGGAAGACAAATCTCCCACTCTTGAAGGAATGGATCCTAACGATCCAATCTGTAAAGCCATAGTTAAAAACGAAAAGTGGACAGCAGATCTTTTAGGTGCTTCAGGATATGATTTTTGTTCTAAAATGAAAATTGCTCATAGAGAAATTATAGGTCAAACTTTAGTCGAATTCTCACATGCATGGTACAATAGAGATGATAACCCACCATCTGTGAAAGAGGCAGTTAAATGGAAAAGGCATGTCGAGAAGTTACATCCGGAGGTGAAAAATTTTGTTTTCATCCATGGCCATGTTCATGTGCCGAGATATCAGGTAATAGAAAATTTGACAATTTTATGTCAGGGGGCTACTGGACTACCTTTTGATCGGGACGAGAGAGGGTCTGTTGCTTTTTTAAAGGTATTTAATGATAAAATTGACTGGGATGTCAATCGTTACAAATACAATAAAGATATAACATTTTTTCAGTTAGAAAAGAGGAAGCCTCCTTTTTACAACAATCTTATGAATACAATCAAGTTAGCTTCTATCAGAAACGATATTTGATCGATAATTATATAAACTATATTTATTTTTTTTATTTATTTAAATGTATTTTGATCACAGTGCAACAACACCAATTCACCCTGATGTTCAAGATTTAATCAATATTACCAACTCCAAGATATATGGTAATCCTTCATCCAACCATCACTTTGGTAGAAAAGCACGCCTATTATTGGAAAAATCTAGGGCTCAGGTTGCGAAATCAATAAATACTACACCCAACAAAATTATTTTTAATAGCGGAGGAACAGAGTCTAATAATCATGTCCTTTGGTCGATGTTAGGAACAAGTAAAAATCATGTTATCTCAAACAAAATTGAACATCCTGCAGTTATAAAAGTATTGCAAGAATTAGAAAGTTTCGGTCTTGAATATGATCTAATTAATGTAGACAAGAATGGATTTGTAAATACTGATGAGTTGGAAAGCAAAATAAAAAGGAATACCGGGCTTATTAGTATTATGTTGGCGAATAATGAGATTGGTACTATTCAGCCTTTAAATCAAGTTGTAAAAATTGCAAAAAAGTATAGCATACTAGTTCACTCGGACGCTGTACAATGTTTAGGAAAAATAAATATTAATGTGCAAAGCTTGGCCGTTGATTTTTTAAGTTTATCCGCTCACAAGTTTTATGGACCAAAAGGAGTAGGTGTTCTTTATGCAAAAAATCCGCAAGCATTAAAACCACTAATTATTGGAGGTGGTCAAGAAAGTACGTTAAGAGCAGGCACCGAAAATATAGCGTATGCTTTAGCAACTGGTCTAGCTTCTGAAATTGCAACAAAATCACTAAAAAAAAATGTTAATCACTTATTGTCCCTTGAAAAACAATTCAAGCAGAAATTAAAGAAAAGCTTTAAAAATATCATTTTTAATGGCTGTCAATCAAGAAAACTTCCTGGCCTTATTAGTGTCTCATTTCCAGGTTTTTGTTCTGATGTTCTTTTAGTAAAATTAGATCGCGAAAACATCTTTGTCTCAAACGGGTCTGCATGTGGATCTGGTATAGTAAAACCCTCTCCTGTTTTGTCAGCCATAGGAATGGATAATGCAACAAACCTTTCTACCTTACGATTCAGTTTTGGACTCTCAAATAATTTAGAAGAAATAGAAACTTTAATACAAATTTTAAAAAATAAAATATTAAAATAATGGATAGGGTAATTGTTGGAATGAGCGGTGGAGTTGATAGTGCAGTTGCATCAGCAATTTTAAAGGAAGAAGGTTTTGAAGTTGAGGGTTTATTTATGAAAAATTGGGAAGAAGATTCAGAATTTTGTTTTTCAGAGCAAGAATATAAAGATGCCTTACAAGTTTGCGATAAATTAAATATACCTCTTAGGTCTGTAAATTTTTCTAAACAATATTGGGATCGTGTGTTTAAGTACTTTTTAAAAGAATATCAGAATGGGCGTACACCAAATCCTGACATTTTATGTAATACAGAAATTAAATTTAAAGAATTTTACAATTATGCTATAGCATTAGGTGCACAACGCATAGCCACAGGACATTATGTGCAAACAAAAACACATAATGAAAATGTACTTTTGATGAAAGGCAATGATCATCTTAAAGATCAGAGTTATTTCTTACATAGATTAAATCAAAAACAAATTTCTAGTGCTTTGTTCCCCATTGGAAAACTGAAGAAAAGCCTTGTTAGATCTATTGCAAGTCAATTCAAGTTTGAAAATTTTAATAAAAAAGATAGTGTTGGGATATGCTTTATTGGAAAAAAGAACTTAATCAAGTTTCTTTCAAATTACATTCCAAAAAAACCTGGATACATCATTAATGAAAAAGGTGAAAAACTAGGGACTCATCAAGGAGTAATGTTTTACACTATCGGACAACGTAAGGGCCTTGGAATTGGAGGTATAAATAACGGTGAGAATGGTGCGTGGTATGTTGCAGATAAAGATATAACCAACAATGAACTCATAGTTGTCCAAGGTCATATGCATCCAGCGCTTTATCACAGAAAACTTATTGCTTCAAATGTCCACTGGATATCTGGGTTTGAACCAACCACAAGCAATTTAAAAGCTAAAATTCGCTATCGAGGAAAAGATAAATCATGTGAAATCAAAAAATTGGATAAACACATGGTTTCGGTAAGTTTTAATGAGCCACGTTTTGCTATTTCTCCGGGGCAATCAGTAGTTTTTTATCAAGATAATATTTGTTTAGGAGGCGCGCTAATTGAGTATGCAAAAAATTAATATAAAAATTCATGTCTTCTATTTTGTAACTATTCTACTTTTATTAATTTACAAGCCTTATGAATATTAGATTTTGTATAACTATTGTAATTTTCCTTTGTAGTCTTTTAAATAGTCAGTTTATTTCAGAACTACCTGGTACCAATAATTTGAACAACTTTGTTCAACTAGAAGAAGACTATATAAATTCAACAAAAAAATCAAATCGTTTCATTATTAACCATGGTTTTTCATCCTCTATGATATCCAATGGGAGGACCTTTTACTCAATGTCAGGTATTGATAATGATTTTTCATACAATCTCTTCAATAATTTGACATTGAATGGTAATGTTGGGTTATATATCGTCCAGTCTCCGATGCGAAAAAATAATCCTCTTATGGAACAGATGATAATGTCTTATGATGCCTCAATAACATATAAACCCTTCAAAAATTCCATTTTACAATTCCGAGTACAAAATATCCCAATGCAAAGCAACCACTCTTTATTTTACAAAAGGTTTAATAATTAATTGGGAAATAAGCTATTACGCCGAAAAAAAAATTCGCATCCTTATAAAAACTTACCATTAGATATAGCCATAGGTGTATCTGGTATTTTACTATTAGGCTTTATTTATTCATTATCGCAAAATACAATTCATACTGGAGTTCCAGTCAAAGTAACATTCCCTGAAATTGATGAACCAAAAATGCTTGCAAAAGAACTTTATAATGCAGCCCCTATAAAAGATGTTAAAGTAGAAATTTTAAATGGTTGTGGAATAAAAGGAATTGCTGCAAAGACCTCGGAATTTTTAAGATTGAAGCACAGGATTGATGTTGTTAGATCTGATAATGCTGATAAATATGATTATTCTAAAACAATCATTATTGGTAGAAATGAAGATCTAAATAAAATATTATTAGTTTCTGAAGCATTTGATATATCCATAAATAATTCATCCCACATACGTTATGCTCCTGATGAAACTTTAGGAGTAGACGTTACAGTTATACTTGGTAAGGACATTAACTCCTTCCCACACATTTCTGAATATATTTCGAATACTAAATGAAAACGTCTCCTCTGGATATTTATTCCAGTCAATCATTGATAGAGGAAATCATAAATTTAGCTTTCGAAAAAAAAGCTAAAAACCTCATCTCACTAGATTTGAGAGGCTTTTCATCATTAACTGACTACTTCATTATTTGCCATGGAAAATCGGAACCTCAAGTCAAGGCAATTGTTGACAATATCAGAAAAGGAACTAGTTTCAAACCCCGGCATCTTGAGGGTTATGAGAATAAAAAATGGGTATTATTAGATTATTTTGATATAATTGTCCATGTGTTCGATGAAAACGAAAGAGATTACTACTCGATAGAACAGATTTGGGCAGATGCACCAAAAAACGAGTTTCATGATGAAGAAATTTAAACTATATCTTATTAAAAATATTTCATCCAGTCTACAGTCTTTATCTCTTCCAAATGTAGATTTTAATCTTTCTCCTCCCAAAAATAGGTCATTTGGGGACTTGTCTTCTAACCTCCCATTATTGCTTGGGAGTATACAAAAAACGCATCCGTTAAAGGTTGGAAAATTAATTTTAGAGGATTTAAAAGAAAGGAAGTTGGAAAATATAGATGATATCAATATAAAAGCACCTGGATTTCTAAATTTTAGAATATCACCGATATTTTTTCAAAAAAAGATAGACTTAATTTTGAAAGAAAATAAAAA
>NZKX01000120.1 GCA_002694025.1 Fidelibacterota bacterium
TCAATTTTTGTTATAGCAAATGGCTTCGAATAAACACCTTTATTTGATAAGGCTGAATATGCAGCTACCATTTCTAAGGGAAATACCTCTGATGTACCCAACGCAATTGCATCAACCGCTCTTATATCAGTATTAATCCCCATTCTTTTTGCAGTTTGTTTAACTTGTTCGGCAGGAGCA
The DNA here is from genome assembly GCA_002694025.1 of Fidelibacterota bacterium. The sequence continues at coordinate 181 of NZKX01000120.1, forward strand.
ATATCTTGCTGTACCATTCTAACAGAAATAAGATTCATTGATTTTCTCAAACCTTCTCGAAATGTTGTAAGGCCTCCTGTGCTTCCATCATAATTTTGAGGCTTCCACTTTACCCAAGTTCCATCCATATTTTGAATATTCAAGACAACTGGTTGATTTAATAATTGTTCTGTCACAGGATAGCCATTGTTTAATGCTGTTGTGTAAACAAATGGTTTAAAAACTGAGCCAGGCTGCCTTTTAGCTTGCACTGCACGATTATATTGATCATGATAATCAGGCCTTCCTCCAACCATTGCAAGAATACCACCTGTATTTGGATCTAGTGCAACGAAAGCAGATTGGACTAGTAATTTAGCCCTTAAATCTTTATATAATTTACCTTCACCCTCAAGCATCGTTTTTATACTGTCCTCTGAATAAATGGTAAGATATGCTAAATCTTCAAACTCTTCTCGATTATTAAATAAACGTTTATTTAATCTTGCTTGATCATCAATTACTGTTTTTAAAACGGCATCCTCAGCAATCTCTTGCAACTTTGAATCTAGAGTTGTATAAATTTTTAACCCATCTCGATATATATTTATATTAAGCGCTGTGTCTTCTTTTTCAAGAAGTCTCCGAACATATTCCGTAAAGTAGGGAGCACTACCTCTCTTAGGAGATTCTTGTACAGATTCTAAGTCTTTTGATCTTGCCTCTTGATATTGCATTTTATTTATGTATTTTTGATCACGCATCAAACGCAGTACGGTATTACGGCGTCTTAAAGCTCTGCTAGGATGGTGAATTGGGGAATAGCTTGCAGGTGCAGGTAACAGACCAACCAATAATGCTGATTCATCTATTGATAGGAACTTAGATTCTTTTCCAAAAAATCGTTTTGAAGCAGCTTCTACACCATATGTACCGTGACCAAAATGAACTGTGTTGAGATACATTTCTAAAATTTCATCCTTTGTATATGTTTTTTCAATCTGAATGGCGGTAATTACTTCTTTAATTTTTCTAACAATACTATCTTCAAACCCTACAGATTTATATAGGTTTCGTGCAAGTTGTTGAGTCAAAGTTGAAAAACCCTGCCTATAGCTTAAAGAAAGAGTGTTTATCATTATAGCCCTAGCAACACTTCTCAACGAAAGACCCCAATGACTGTAAAATTTTCGATCTTCTGAAGAAACTACTGCATATTGCATGTGTTCAGGAATTAGATTTAATTCTGTGAATACTCTTTTTTGGACAAATAATTCATCCAAAACTTTACCGTCTGCAGAATATATGCGAGTTACTAAATCGGGATCATAATTTTCTAATTGTTCAATTGAAGGAAGGTTCTTTGATAAAAATAAAATAGCTAAGAAAACTGAAATTAAACCAAGAAAAACTGTGACTAAACTGTACAAAAAATATTTCTTGAAATTAATCACCTAGGTTCAGATTGTTATTTAAAATTTATTATGGTTAAAGTTTAAAAAAGTTTGCGCTATTTGTGTTTATACAAAGATCACCGATATCGTTTATTTAGTTTTTTTTTGGGGATAAATCATCTCCTTAGGATTTACATACTTATCAAATTCTTTAGTAGATAAAAATCCTAATTTAACGACGGCTTCTTTTAAGCTTATTTTGTCATTAAAAGCTTTTTTTGCTGCTTTTGCGGCTTTATCATATCCAATATGTGGGTTTAAAGCTGTAACTAACATTAACGAATTATAAAGATTATGATTGATCCTATCGTGATTAGGCTTTATTCCAAGGATAGCATTTTTAGTAAAAGATCTACATCCATCAGATAGTAACTTTAATGATTGTAGTATATTATAAGCCATTACGGGTCTATAAACATTAAGTTCAAAATTTCCAGAAGCACCAGCAATACTAATAGTTACATCATTTCCTATAACCTGAGTGCAAAGCATTGTTATAGCTTCACATTGTGTAGGATTAACTTTCCCCGGCATAATCGAAGATCCTGGCTCATTTGCGGGTAAAGATATTTCACCTATACCACTTCTTGGCCCACTTGCCAACCATCTAATATCATTGGCAATTTTAAATAATGACCCTGCGACAACTTTTAACGTCCCAGATAATTCTACAATACTATCCTGCCCGCCTAAAGCTTCGAATTTATTTTCTGCTGTTACAAATGGGAGGCCGGTATATTTTGAGATCTCTTCAGCGACATTTTCTGAGAAACCTTCGATTGAATTTATTCCTGTACCTACAGCAGTTCCTCCCATTGCAAGTTCATAACAGTGTTTTAATGATGATTGAATACGAGAAATTCCATGATCAATGGCAGAAACGTAACCTGAAAACTCTTGACCAAGACTCAATGGAGTAGCATCTTGAAGATGTGTGCGCCCTAATTTTATAATAGAATTAAATTTAGTCGATTTTTCATTCAATGCATCTCTAAGCTCATTTAATGCAGGTAAAAGTTGATTATGTATGTTTTCTACAGCAGAAATGTTTATTGCGGTAGGGAAAGTATCATTTGTAGACTGACTCATGTTGACATGGTCATTGGGATGTACAGGAATTTTTGTGCCAATCTCTCCGCCGAGAATTTCAATAGCTCTATTAGATATTACTTCGTTGAAATTCATATTTGTCTGGGTACCACTTCCAGTCTGCCAAACAACAAGCGGAAAATGTTCATCTAATTTCCCATCAATAACTTCTTGCGCACCTTCATGGATGGCATTTTTAGTTTTTAAGTCTAAATATCCAAATTTATAATTAACTGTAGCCGCAGCCTTTTTTATAATACCGTAGGCTCTTATAAATTCTCTTGGAAACTTCTCACTTCCTATTTTAAAGTTTTCGAAAGATCTTTGTGTTTGAGCACCAAAGTATTTTTTTGAAGGTACTTCAATGGGGCCAATACTGTCCCTTTCGGTACGTTTGCTCATTAAATTAGCTTACTTTCCAAGTATCTCCGGCGTTTAAGAGGTCCTGAACCTTTCCAACACCTTTCTTTTTCTTGGCATTCTCAATTTGGTCTACCATATCTTGGTTGTAAGTAGGCTTATCAATTGAATATATTACACCTATTGGCTCAGGAAGGTCTGGATTAGATGTCCAGTTTGATATGATTTGAGCTAATTCTAAATTGGTTTCATCATGTACTAAAATTTCATCAATACTGTGTTTTTCCATATCCACTACAACAGCTTGAGCCCCATCTAATTTTAAGCCTCTGGTATCTTTTGCAAAAAGCATTGGTCGCCCATTTTTCAATTCAATAACATTATCTAACTTCTCTGATCCAGTGTATTCTTCAAACGCACCATCATTAAAAATATTGCAATTTTGATAAATTTCGATAAAAGAACCACCATCGTGATTATATGCTCTATCCATCATTTCTGCTAAATGCTTTTGCCACCGATCAATGGTGCGGGCTACAAACGTAGCTTGAGCACCAAGTGCTAGAGAAGGAGGGTTTAAGGGAATGTCAATCGATCCATAAGGTGTTGCTTTTGTAACTTTACCCACCTCCGAGGTAGGGGAGTATTGCCCTTTAGTTAAACCGTATATCCTGTTATTGAAAAGCAGTATATTTAGGTCCATATTTCTTCTTAAAGCGTGCATAAAATGGTTACCACCAATAGACAAACCATCTCCGTCACCCGTAACGACCCACACTGATAATTCCGGATTCGCAATCTTAACTCCAGTTGCTACCGCAGGTGCTCTTCCATGTATAGAATGAAAGCCATAAGTATCCATGTAATATGGAAACCTGCTTGAGCATCCAATTCCTGAAACGAAAACAATATCCTCCTTTTTTCTGCCAAATGTAGGCATCTGCTTTTGAGCTTGGGCGAGAATTGCATAATCACCACATCCCGGACACCATCTAACTGCCTGATCAGATACAAAGTCTTTTTTTGTTAATTGTGTTTGTTGAATTTCACTCATGATCTTATCCTAATGTTTTGTTAACGGCCTCTACAATTGTTGCAGCACCAATTGGCCTACCCCGAACTAGGTTTAAACCTTTAGCATCAACAAGATATTCCGACCTAATTAATCTTAAAAATTGTCCAAGATTTATTTCTGGAACTAATATGTTTTTGAATTGAATTAAAATTTCACCTAAATCTTTCGGCAATGGACTTATCCATCTTACATGAACGTGGGAAACTTTTTTCCCACTTTCTTGAAGGGTTTCTGCGGCTGAACGACATGCGCCAAATGTACCTCCCCAACTTAAAATCAATAGATCACCACCAGCCTTCCCAAATATTTTGGTTTCTACTATATCGTCCTGAACTCTATTCACTTTTTCTTGTCTAGCAACTACCATATTATGATGGTTTTCTGGGTCATAACTTACATGTCCAGTATTTTCTTCAGTCTCTATTCCTCCAACTCTATGTTCTAATCCAGGAGTTCCAGGTATTGCCCATGGTCTAGCCAAGGTTTTTTCATCCCTAAGGTATGGGAAAAAATCACCATCAGCATTTGGTTTATTTTCAAAAACTGCATCAAAGGGTTTTAATTCTTCAACTTTAGGAATATTCCAAGGCTCTGAGCCATTTGCTAAATATCCGTCAGTAAGTAACATTACAGGCGTCATATACTTTACCGCAATTCTACATGCTTCATAGGCAGCAAAGAAACAATCTCCAGGAGTAGCCGCGGCAATTACAGGCATAGGCGCTTCTCCATTTCGACCAAAGAGAGCTTGGTTCAAGTCAGACTGCTCTGTTTTTGTAGGTAGCCCAGTGCTAGGACCTCCACGCTGTACATTTATAACGACTAAAGGCAATTCCGTCATAATTGCAAGACCTAAGGCCTCGCCTTTCAAAGCTATACCAGGACCAGACGTAGTTGTAATGGATAAACTACCCGTGTAAGCAGCTCCAATAGCAGAAGTTACTCCGGCAATTTCATCTTCAGCCTGAAAAGTTTTTACGCCAAAATGTTTCCAAGCGGATAGGGTGTGTAGAATATCACTAGCAGGAGTAATCGGATAACTTCCAAGAAATAATTCTAAACCAGATCTCTCAGCAGCAGCAAGAAGACCAAGTGAAGTGGCATAATTACCATTAATATTCCTATAAGTTCCAGGCGCCAAAGTTGCTTTTTCAACTTTAAATCTAGTAGTAAATAGCTCTGTCGTATCTGCATAATTATAGCCAGCATGCATTGCTCTAGTGTTTGCTTCAATGACAGCATCTTTACCAGCAAATTTTTTCTTTAACCAAGATTCAGTAGCATCAAGTGGACGATCATACATGTAAAATAAAACTCCTAAAGCAAAAAAATTCTTTGTTCTGAGAACTAATTTCCCATTCAGATCTAAATCTTCACAAGCAGCTTTCACCATTTTGTTCATTTCTATAGGTATGACAGTAAAGTAATCATCAAGCGAACCATCTTCAGCTGGATTTGATTCATATCCAGCAAAACTAAGGTTCTTCTTAACAAATGCATCTGTATTCATTATAATAGTGCCGCCTGGAATTAAATCTTTTTGATGTACTTTCAATGCTGCTGGATTCATTGCCACTAAGACATCAGGTTTGTCACCTGGAGTGTGAATATCTCTTGATGAGAATTTTAGCTGGAATGCACTAACCCCTGCTAAAGATCCAGCAGGCGCTCTTATTTCAGCAGGAAAATCTGGTAACGTGCTTAGATCGTTTCCTACGATAGCTGTAGTTTCTGTGAAACGTCCACCAGTGAGTTGCATACCATCGCCAGAATCACCGGCAAATCTTATCACAGCTTCATCGATAGTTTTAAAATTTTTACCCATAATATTAATTACGTACCTTTATTGTTTGCTTTAAGCTAAGAAAGCAATTTAGTTATGTTTTTAGAAATTGAGTTTATAATATTTTTTGGCCAAGTTGATTATATTAAAATTTAGCCTGCTAAACATCATTCA
>NZKX01000085.1 GCA_002694025.1 Fidelibacterota bacterium
ACTCCAATCATTTTTACATCATTTATTCCCATGGACAGTAAATCATTATAAACAAGATTTAAAAAGTCGAACCGACTTCTGCAGGCGTTTCAATATTCATGCCCGAAATAAACTATACTAATTTCCCCAAAAAATGTATTCGGCCCGATCATTTGACCAAAAAATTCAGAATTAGGGTTTAGGTCTTCTAATTCAAAATCATTTTGAGAAAACAGTAGATTTACAATGAATAGGAAAAAAAACGAGAGAGTTCTAATCATCCTGATCTTCATTTATTCTATACCAAAGAGCGAGCAACAAAGATCCAACAACAAAGGCAACCAAAATAATAAATATTAAAAGTTTTAAGGTCACTTGATAAATTCCAAAATTAATATATTCATTTTTTTATTAAATTAAAATTACTAAGAATAAAAAAGTCATTCCCATACTAAAATTTTTTTAGAGTCAATATATTTACATAATTCTTTTTTTAATTTTCCCATCATATTCTCCCGTGTCTTTTTTGATAAAGCAACCGTATTGTTTTCAATAGAAAAATCTGAATAATAAATATCTGATTTAGGATTTCTTTTTCTTATTCTTTTAAAATATTCTTTATTCATTCTAAATGTTCCTATGCTAAGATCAAATATTTTTTTACTATCTACGTTATGAAACAGATATAAGAAAAATCTAGTATATATATCCTCCCAATTTTCTATATTCATAACTGGGTCGATACATAATCTAACTTTCCAGCCTTTATCAATAGCAGATTTTATAGCTGCAATTCTTTTTGAAAGAGGAGGTGCTGAATGTTCATAAGATTTGCATATAATTTCTGGTGAAATTGTCCAACTAAGAATAATATTTTCATTTGAATCTATATTTTCAATTAGCTTAAAGTTTGTACTTTTCGTTCTTACTTCGATAATTAAATTTTTACAGTCTGAAGCAAATTTTATCCAATTTTTTGTTAATGGTAATATATGCTCCATTGCAAGCAAGTCGGTGTTGTAAGAGACAGAAATTATTTTTGGAGGACTCGAGGTTTTAGTTCCACTTACTTCTTTAGTTATTGCTTCTTGTAAATCATTTTGATTTACAAAAATCACGATGTTACCGCTAGGGTACATACCCTGCAAAAAACAATAATCGCAATTATATAGGCAATTTAACATCGGGGTGATATAAAAAAAACCTGGTAATTGATGCCCTTGGACCATGTCAGAGACTGGATATAAAAAAGGAGGTGATTTTTTCGCAAGAATTAAATTTATTGATTGCTTTTGAGATTGGAAATCTTGTCCTGACCGATTAAATATGTCCTTATAGTGATCAATTTCAATTATTGAAGAGTTCGAAAATTTTGTTAAAATAACTTTCGATAGAGGATACTCAAATGCCCCCCCTTCAATGTAAATATGTGAAAATTTAGTTTGTAAGTTCTTCACAAATATTTTTAAATAGTTTATTTCTCTCTGATTTTGAAACTTGATCAAATTCAGGTATTAATGGGTATGAATAATCTGAATTACGAGTTTTTTTTACTTTTAAGTATCTTTTTAAAATTAAGCTCTGTGATTTTGTTAGTCGTAATCTAATGATAACTTGCTTCAACCATTCTTCATCATGTTTGTTAATAATATTTGGATTTATATCTTGGATTATTTTCATCTTATTAATTAATAAATCGATACCACTCAGGTGTGTTTTAATCAAGTTTGAAAAGTACTTTTTATCATAATTCATTATGTCTTTATCCATAAAATCTGAAACTACTTTAATAAATGCTATATTATGAAGAGGACTTAACTTTGAACAAACCCTGAAAATTTCAGATGCTTCCATATCAACTAAGCTTTTAAAAGCTGTTCCACCATCGATAATTTCTTTATGAACAGTTGTGATCTCTGTTTCTTGATAGGAGTGTTTATAAAGTATATCTGGAAAATAAAATTTTTGATTTTTATTGTCATTTATTTTATTAATAATAAATACATCGCCCAGAGCGTGGATACCTTTTTTACCACCAGCGGATCCGATATTTATAAATTGAACATGCCTTTGATTAACATTTTTAAAAAAACGACCTATTCTATATTCAATACGCTTTTTACCAACTCCTATTGCTATAAGACAAAGGTCTTTTTTTCTAAAAACTGGAAAAGGAAAATTATTGTCTCTTTCTAAGTCATAATAATCTATAAATGGCTGAGACTCAGCTTTTAAAGCAGAAAGTATACACTGCATAATTATTTATTAAAAAAATGAAAACCGAACTATCTTCTTTTTAGGTTTATATTTTGTTTTCCAAGGCTTTTTCCCTTCCCAAGATAATTTAAGACCTTCTAATCTTCCTTCTGGTCCAGGCATAAACTTACTTTCTTTGTTTTTCTTTTGAACATCTAGACTTATGGATTCTAATATAAGTTTTTTGGTAGATCTAGATAGACGATCAAAGTCTTCATAAATAATATCTCTTCCAAATCTAAAACCTATGAGCCTTAGTAGTTTTCCAAAGTAAAAAAGAGAAGCCCCAGCTCCAACACCAATCAGAATGCCTTGTGAATTACCAAAAGCTGTATTCAGTTGCCCCGCAGCTCCGAGTCCTGCTGTGGCTGCTAGCGTAATAGACCCTAAAAACACAAAAGGTGTTCCACAATACTGATAAGATTTTTCAGAATAACGAACTTCCACCAAATTTTTAATGGGAACTGTCATGAGGACGACACCATCATCCTCAATGAAAATCACTTCCTTGGATTCCACCTTAAACTGGTTTGCAGAAGTAAATACATCGTTTGCTTTAGTAAAAAGTTGAATGCGCTGTGGATAGCCCGCTGAAAAAAGGATCAAAATAATAACTAAAGTTCTCAAAATTAGATAAGTTTATTATGATAATTTAAATCATCGATTGCAATGCGTTCATTAAAGAATCTATATCTTTTTGATCATTGTATAAATGAATGGATAATCGAATAAGTTTTTCTTTATTCCATTCGAAAATAGGAACTTCAATCTTATGTTTCTTCCAAAGTTCCATTTTTAGATTTTTATTAATGTTTTTTGGAATAGGATACGAAATCATTTGCCCTAAAAATTGATTCCCATATGATATAGGATCAGTCTGAAAAATACTTTGAAATTGTTTTATGGAATCTTGAATTAGTTTTTTACTATTTGTTTGAGATCCCTCTACTTCGCGATAAAAAAATTCGATTATTTTTGGAACAGTTAAAAAAGCAGACATATCTCTTGTTCCTTGCCATTGAAAATCTTGTAAAAATTCTGAACTTTCTGGATCATCACCATTTTTTCCCCAACTGTATATTAAGGGCCTAATCCATTTTTGATGTTCTTTTTTCACAAATAAGAAAGAAGTGCCTTTAGGACCACACATCCATTTATGTAAAGCTCCAGTATAGAAATCACACCCAATTTTGGAAAGGTTTAAATCAATGTGTCCTGGAGCATGAGCTCCATCTACTATTGTTAGGATTTGTTTTTGCCTTGCAAAGTCAACTATTTCCTCAAGAGGAAATACCAAACCAGTTGGACTAGTAATATGGGAAAGGAAAAGTACTTTTGTTTTTGAAGATATTTTTTTTGAAATATCATCAAAGAATTTATCTTTTGATTCTAAAGGAAGATTAATTTTTGCATTTTTAATCATAACGTTATTTTTTCTCCCCCAAACAGTCCATGCTCTTACTAAAGCACCATACTCATGATCTGTCATTAGGACTTCATCTACAGGTTTTAAGTCTAAATTATATATTATGTTTGAAATAGCTGTGGTTGGATTTTGGAAAAACAAAATTTCGTCATGATCACACCCTAAAAATGCAGATAAAGATTCTCTTGATTTTCTTAATGCGTCATATAATTCATTAGTCAAAAATTGTACAGGTTGATTTTCTAACTTGATTTGCCAGTTTTGATAATCCTCAAAGATTACTTTCGGGCATGCTCCAAAAGATCCGTGGTTTAAATAAGTAATATCTTCTTCAAAATAAAAGTGTTTTTTAATTGTTTTCATAAACCCTCAAGCAATTAACCATAAAGAAATCATTAATAATTAATAAGGAAGAGGTCTAAACAATCTATATAATTTGAAAAACAAGTAAATATGAATGAAGCCTAACACTTCAAAGCCTAAAATATACCATGGCCACTCTCCTATGAGCATTGGATTTTCTACTATTGGCCTCTTAGCCAAGTACATATAATTAGCTTCAAAGAGAAAGTTTGAAAAACCTATAAATGCTAGTAAAAACTGAAGTGCGATAAACATAGTCAACCATGATTTATCTTGCATTCGATATCCCAATACAATAGCAAATATCATGGGAGTCAATATTATTCCAGTATGACTGGCATAATATTCAAAAACCATAAATTCAGTTTTACCATGATTAAGTTGAGGAGTGAGTAAAGCATGTAAGGCTCCTGGAGAGCCAATCAATGCTAAAAATTGAAAACCAAGCTTATTAGGTTTTATCAACATTATGCCTGCTAATATTCTAGAAAGGCCACAAAGATGTAAGGGTAACGATTCTGAAACAGACCAAAGTCCCTTTTCAAATAAATGATAATGTCGCACCATTTCTAAGGAAAGCAAAAAAAGTCCAAGAAAAGTCATTAGCAAATTCCTACGATCTGGGGGTATTCTAATAGCTAATTGAATAATTAGAACTGAAATGATAATTGACGAAATAATTCCATACCACCAAAGACTAGAAAAAACTTCTATTATTTTAGGGATTACCATAGACTTTTTTTAAAATCGTCTAACTCGTTTTTTAAAAATAACATTCTGCTCTATCATATTAATAATAATTTTATCATTAAGTGATTTAGGGTAATGGTAATTTGAAATATTTTGAACATCTAATCTCATTTTCTCAAAATATTCAATTGCAGGATTTTGTAAAGACAGTTTTATATTTTCTCTATCACCCTCTTCCCAATCAACATCAAATGATTTGAATAAATTTTGGATAATAGTAATTTGATCTTTTTGAATAATTCCACTTAATCTTAATTTATAAAAAAACTTTCCAAGTGAAATTTGCAGACCTGTAAGATGTCCAGCTCTTGGCATCTTTTTCCTGTATTTTTGTTCTAATTCTAAATCTTTTTTTATTATCCCAAGTATATCAAAAACAGTTGCTACCCCCTTATGTTTCGCAATAGGATCGTTGAGTTGCTTAGGAGCTAATAACTCAGGATCTTGGACAAGTATCTTCACTCTTTCTAAATAATTATTAATTAATCCAGAGTAATAAGCCCTCATTTTTTGAGTAGTATTCAATCTCTCTTTTTTCGAAAGAAGCATGAAATATGTTGCATCTTTCAAGGATGATAATAGATCATTTATTAAACGATTTTTGTTATTAGAGCTTGATTCTAAAAAGGATAGCTGATGGGCGTCTTTATATTTATTAATAGGAGAACTTTTATCGGAAATGCAGGATTTAATTTTGTCATAATTTTTTTCATAAAATAAATTTATTTTTTGTATTACAGTATCTGGGCCATACTTCGATCGAAGCTGCTTTGTAGTCAATAATTTCTTCACAATAGCCTAAATGTAATTGAGGTTGACAATTGAATGCAATAAAGCAAAATATATTACTTTAAATAAATAACTTTTTGCGTCTTTATAATTCCACCATAATTAAGTTGCACAAAGTAAATGCTTGAAGCATAGGTACTAGCATGCCATTTAATTTTGTGTGAGCCAGGAGTTAATTCTTTGTTTAATAAAGTTTCGATTACTCTTCCTTTTACATCATAAACTATGAGTGATGCTTTTTGTGATCTATTTGCAGAAAAAGGGATATCAAATCTAAAAGTGGTGACAGGGTTGAATGGGTTTGGGAAAGCTGGATATAATGCCATTATCTCAGGCATTGGTTTATGATTAATTATATAATTTCCTTTTTGCAATGCATGTTTGTTTCGCAAAGTATAAAATAACTTACCCTCTTTCAAAGAACTAATGTCTACTAGAACAGTATCATTAATCAGAATCCCTGATCGAGCAAATTCCATTATGGAATAACCTCTTTCTGGAAAATAGCTCGTTAAATATAAATCCCTTTCTTTTGAGCTTAGAAGCTTGATATTTGGAGAATTACTTCCATTTTTGTGTAATATTTGAATTTGACCACAAAATATGCTGTCACTCAATGGTATATAAATATATCCATCTGATTGAAAAATATTCATCATATTTCCAGAAGTAGAGGTGTCCTCCAATACTTCTCCAAAAATGCTCTGATACCATGACCATGTTTGGATAAAAGCCATTCCATCATTAATGTCAAATTTTGAATCTGGGTAGGTTATTAGATGAGGTATATCTCCAGCAGTGGGACCAAGCTCATAATTATAATTCTTCGCTTCCCAATTTTCTACCAGATTCCACATGTCATTATAAGTGATCTGACCATCCAAATCATAATCCCCTAATATAGGAGTCCGGTAAGTATATGCAATATCAACGGTTGTTAAATTAGAAAGGTCCTCTAGATATAAAAATTCAATTGAAATTGAATCATAGCTTGCGAATGGGGGTTCTAAATTTATTTCTATAGATGAATCCGATAACGATGAAGAAAAGGTTACTGTGTCCATTACAATTGAAGATACCTTAAAAGCGATAGAATCAAGTCTCTCATTAAATTTAAAGATAATTGGAGTGCTTTCTTTTAATACAATAAACGAATCTATCGGAAGAGAAATTGAATCAATACTAGGAGGTAACATATCATTTAATTCTAGTTGTCCTGTAAATGTCGTTCCTGAAAAGGGAATTCCAGCATCATCATAAAGAAGTATGCTATCTGATGGACTTAAAATAATTTTTTCATTACCATTTGGAGTGCCATTGTATTCAAGATTTATGCGTATACTATCTTCACCTCCAGTTAAAAAATTACTATTTGTTTTTGAAACACTCGTGATGAAGCATGAATCAACATTGCTATCATAAGAATCAATTAGAATTTTTATATGACTTGCATTAAGAGGTATGGAGGCATCATTATTACCAAAAATTTTATCATTAAATATTAAATCAACATATGAATTATTATCTGCTAATTGATATGTTAAAATCGTAGGAGGAATGTTATCAGCCGTAACAAAATATAATTCTAAGTTCAAGTTTGAATTGTTTCCTTTCCCATCGCCAAATAATCCACTAAAATTCAAATACACTGTTTGATCACTTAAAAAGACTCCATTAGGAACTATTTTTATTGTAGTATTATCATTTTCTAAAATAACCTGAAATGGTATATCCGTTCCAAAGGTGTTATCATATTTTAGTACAATATATGCTTCAATATCTAAAGCATCGAGGGGTTCATTTGTCTCAGTATTATAAAGTGGCTCTGATAATGAAATCTCTATTTCTGAATCCAATGCAATGCTCCCAGCTCCATCAGGAACATTCGTATCCACTACTGTCGGAGGTGAACTATCGGATAAACTTTGTGTAATTGATGCGCTTTTTTTCATACCCATTCCAAATGAATTAAAAATGGATGCATTATCCTGTGTTCTAATAGTAATTAGTTCTTGTCCTGTTGATTCACCAATAACTGAAATATAGAATCGAATTGTATCTTCGCCGTTAGAAATTGGATTTCCATCATTGTCTGCTATGTAATCCAAATTTACACCAGTTGCTGTTCCTGTACTTTGATCAAAAAGTATTTCAAAATCGGAAGGCTCTACTGCTCCCTGAGCGGTTGCATTTGTAAACATATCTTCACTAAAACGGATTTCTAAATAGCTATCATCCTCAGCAATGTCAGATGAAATAATTTCTGGTAAAGTTCCTACAGCAATTGCGTAGTCGCCAGTCCCTCCTGCGTACCCATCAACTATTAAATAATATGTTCCTGCCTGCAAGGTTATGCTATCGATAATGCTAACGTACCAATTAGGGTCTATACCCGAAATAGGGCAAAAAAGGCTATCCCCATCATCAAACTCTATAATTGAAACTGGATTACCGCAGGTATCCTTTACTGCAAGCATCGTATCAAAATTTGTTAGCGGATCACAGGTATCAATATAAAGACTTTTTTGCTCGGATAAATTGATTTGATAGGAATAATCACTACTATCTGGATAGTTTTCAAAACCCCAATCATCTCCCATATTTTCGTCTAACGTAGATAAATGGTAAAATGGAAAGCTTGTGATTATTGTATCTGAGCATGAATCCTGAGCTAAAACCCACTCAAAAACCAGGTAAACTATAAAGAAATATTTACTCAACACTGATATAACCTTTACCAAAGTCTTTAATTCGAATAGAATCATTTTTCGAATCAACAATGGTTGTGTTAGAACCATACAACAACTCAGATTGCCCAGTAGAGACTGTAGAAAAATAAACGGTAGCTAAGGACAATGTACCTCCTTCATTTTCATCACTTTGAAGATCAGGTAAATAATATATATATATATTTAATATCCCTTGCTCATCCACGGTTATTTCCATGGGATTGTTTTTACCTGCAAAAAAAGGACCAGGAGTCACGGAGTCAACTGTGACACTACCCCAATCATATCTAATATCTAAATGAGCTGCTGCTGCAGGTTCAAGCTCTAGCCCATATAATTCTACAGAAATAGATGAATTAAGATCAGTTAATATTCCCGATGGATGAAAAAATAACGCAGGAGGACGTAAGTCTAGATTTTCTGGATCATATGGATTATCCAAGACATACTCAGCCTCCTGGCAGGAGTTCAATAATAGCAAAAAAACTAAAATTTTTAATAATCCCATCATAAAAACTCTAAAAATTATAATTTAATTGAAATTGATTAATATCGGGTCTGTATTCAATATCAAAAAAAGATTCACCATCAAAATAATCATCTGCAGGAGCAGCAAAATATGCATGCAACATATTTAATACCCAAATAGATCCAGCAATACCGCGAATATTTTTCATGAAAGTATTATATTTTCTGGTGTCTTCAGCATACTGGATTATTTTTGGTCTTAATTCGTATAAATCGTTAGGATCTGTTCCAGTCTGATAGGCATTATAATTTTTTTCAAAAGCACCCCAAGCCTTATCATATTGATAATATGCAATTAATGCAGCTAATCCAAGCGTAACCTGTGTACCAAGAAAACCATAGCCTGGGTATTTTTTTTCTACCCAGATTTGCCCGCTACCTGGTATTGCGGTAGACATCATTAATGCTTTTATTTTTGTCGGTATTTTAGGTAGCCGGGGAAGCATCAATTTGTTTTTCCTATCGATCTTTGTAGCGATTTGAACTTCAGAAGTATCTGAGCTAACTAGGAGAGTATCTGGTATAGGGAGACCGCTTACTTTAAATGCCATTTTTCTCATTTCAAGAAGTAGACTATCAGTAATGCCAGAACTATTTAAAGCAAATTCATTTATCATTGCTTCCATATCCACAGAAAATAATCTACCATTAATTTGAAATTCATTTGTATCTTTTTTTTGAATATTGCCGGCAATGACATAGTTAACTTTAAGCTGCCTACCAATATCTACAGCGCATTCTTTACTCCAACATGCCCAATAATTTTTATCTCTGGGATAAAAGATATTAATATCATTTGTGATGTCTCTATCCTGTACATTGAATATCTTCAAAACTCGTATAGATTGTCTTAACTCTTCAGTTAAATGCTTAGTTATAGGTTCAGATATAGCATAACCTTCAAAACTTAGGACAGCTAATTTATTGCCTGTTTTAAATGAAATTTTCTTTGTGGTATTTGCAGCAAAGCAAAAACTCACAAGATGTAATATGATTATGCCTCGGATCATTAACATACTTTTTTTGAAGGTTTGGTTTCCGCCCTTGCTGTAAAGTTACATCACTCAGACAGATTGTCAAAGGATGACCTTGAAAAACTAAAATTGCTTCGTTGGATTGTCGTTATACCAGTTATTTAAAAATAGTGAAATGCTGTAATCAATATTTTTTTCAATATCTTTATACAATTTTTCTGAATCCGTTTGCCCCATAACCTCATAAGAGAAAATTTTTGTGGTCATTAAATTTTTTGTTATTTTCGATTCAGAAAAAGATTTGTAGTATTCTGTTTCAGAAATATTATATCCATAAATTGATAGTTTTACTAAAAATGAGGATATTTCCTCCACCCTCGAATCAATAATATTTATATCAAGTGCCATACGGGGAACTAAAGCATCTAATAAACGGATATCCTGTTGTAACAGCTTTAGCTCGATATAACTTTTGACTCTTTTTTCCCAAACATCATCCTTTAATCCCTTAATATTTAGTTCAAATGACAGATCGTTAATTCCTTTTAAATTTCCTTGATACCAAGCATTTTGTGATGATAAGGTTGAAAGGAAAAGTATGTATACAATATATAGTTTTTTATTTTTCATAAAAATAATCTATTCATTCACCATTGGAACAAATCTTACAGGAAGTATTTTTTCCTTTTTAACGATACCATTGATATTTTTTTTTATTAGCCAAAGGTGTTGTTCTGAATTAGTTTGACCTACTGGAATGATCATCCGCCCTCCTTTTTTTAATTGGTTGATTAAAACAGTCGGTATCTTCTCAGGTGCAGCCGTAACAATAATCCTGTCAAAAGGGGCTTCCTCTTCCTATCCTTCATAACCGTTTCCT
>NZKX01000086.1 GCA_002694025.1 Fidelibacterota bacterium
GTAGCTGCATCAAAACTATTTAACCCACTCGATAAAAAGCCAGCCAAAATTCCTGATAATATATCCCCTGTTCCGGCTGTTGCTAAACCAGGGTTCCCAGAAACATTTACAACTGCTTTATTATTATTCAATGTACATATTGGTACTTGTTTTATCAATAAAGTATGATTAAATATTTTTAGAGTATCTTCCATAATTGTAGGGAAATCTGATATGATATTTTCTACTTTGATGTTTATTAAGCGAGAGAACTCTCCAAAATGTGGCGTAATAATTAAAGGTGCTTGTCTATTAGATAATTCATTTAAGGAATTAGAATAAGGAAAAAGTCCATCCGCATCTAAGATTAACGGTTTGGAAATAGACTCTACGAGTTTTCTTATTAGTAATTGGGTTGATTTGTTCGTTCCTAATCCTGGACCAACTAAAACAGAATCAGCCCATTCAACTTTATCCATAATAGAGTCGTAATGCGAAATATCTAAATAACCTCTTTCTTCATCAGGGAGAGAAAGGGTTATACCCTCAATTAAATTTGTTTCATAGACATAGTTTAATGAATATGGAGTTGTAGTGGTTGTTAATCCCGCTCCACTACGTAATGCCGCATTAGTTGATAATATTGCTGCGCCAGTCATTCCTTTAGACCCCGCAATTATTAAAACTTTTCCGGATATATACTTATGATTATCCAATTCGGGTTTTTTTAGAATTTTTTTACATTTTTTCTCTGAGAATTTTTTCCAGTTAATGCCTCCTATTTCCTTATCAGAAATTTCTGGAAACCCTATATCTTCTACAATTATTTGCCCACAATATTCAGGTCCTTTTTTTAAAATCATTCCTAATTTTGCATAACCAAATGTAATTGTCTTATTTGCTTTCACAGCAATAGAGCTGACTTCGCCTGTATCCCCATTAAGCCCACTTGGAATATCAATTGATAATACTTTTGAATTAGATTGGTTTATCCATCGTATATATTTAAAAATTTTGGTACTAATAGGTCTACTTAATCCTGTACCAAATAGACCGTCTATAATTAAATCAGGATAGCATCTGTTTTGCGTTTCTAAAAAGCAAGAAATGAAGATATCTTTTTTTTTACATTCAAGGAAATACTTCATACCCTCTCCACTAATTTCCTCTTCTGGCATTAAAGTATGAATGTTTATATTATAATTATCATCCTTAAGAATGGATGCAGCTGCAAATCCATCACCTCCATTATTACCCTTTCCGCATATTACTAATATTTCTGGATTTTGTACTTTTTTCAATAAAGATTTTGCAACACTTGAAACACAACGCCCGGCATTTTTCATCATCGAATGACCATTTCTACTGTATTTTTTTAATGCTATTTCATCAAGCCTTTTGGCCTGCATGTTTGTCAATAGCTTCATCTTTGAATATACAAAGCAGATGCTGTAGCATAAAATTCAGTATGGGAAATAGATACTTTACACTCCCATTCGGATATAAAATGAAGATCCACTATTGGGGCACCTGATTCAGAAGGTAAAATTTCTATATCTTTGAAAGAAATTGGAGTCTCATATCCTGATGATTTGACGGCCTTTATAATAGATTCTTTTGCTGCAAACCTCCCAGCATAATGTAAACTCGGTGATGATTTACTATCACAATACTCTTGTTCAAGATTAGTGAAGATTTTTTCTTTGAATCTCTTTCCGCTTTTTTCTAGTAGGTCATTAATTCTTGTTACTTCTACAATATCTGTACCAACAAAAAAATTAAGAGAGTCCATTACTTTCATTAATTATTAATACTAGTTGATTAATATCATTCAAATCCCAATCTGCGCCTGAATTAATAGTCCCAAATGTATCTCCGTATCGCGCGAAAGCAGTTTTCATACCAATTTTTTTTGCACCAACAACATCTCGCTCTGGCCAATCACCAACCATGATAGTATCTTCTGGCTTAAGCTTCAGAGATTTCAAACACAATTGAAATGGTTTTGAAGATGGTTTCCTTTCACCGCTATCATCAAATGTAATGACGACATCAAAGTAATGATAAAGGTTAAGATAATATATCCTCATCCAAGCCTCCCGGCTAGGAGCGTCAGACACTACACCTAGCTTTATACCTAGCTTTGCTAAAGACATGAGAGTTTTGTGAACATTTGGATAGGCCATTAGATTGGCTTCTCTTGCTCTTCTATATGCTACAATTCCTGCAGCAAGATACTTATGTTCTATATGTCCTAGTTGTTTTTTAATAAAAACATCAAATACTTTCTGATTTTCCCAGCCAAATTCTTCATAAATGGCAATGATTTCTTTGTAAGCTTGCCCTTCTTCAAGAATTAACCCAGCTTCAATCATACCCTTTATTGCAGCTTTGACAGCAAATTCCTTCATCTTCATAAAATCAAGTAGCGTATTGTCAAGATCAAATACGATGCCTTTTATTGTATTTTGGGACATTATAAAAGATTATTTTTCGTATTTGGAAGGATTATTTATTTCATCAATTTTTCGCTCAGCCATCTTTCGCCAATCTCTATCTTTCCTTGCTTCCTCAAAATGCCGTTTTGCACGAGTTTTATTTTTTTTGCCCATTTCCGCTATACCTAATTCTAACCAACCCCCACCGAATCTTTTTTTAATATCAATGCAAGATTGAGCTGCCGCAATTGCTTTGTCCCATTCCTTAACATTATTGTACGCAGATGCAAGATTAAAATATTTATTAAAATCTTTTTTATCAAGTATAGTAGATAGGCTTAAATTTTCTATTGCATCTTTAAATTTTTCTTGTGCCAGGTAGAGAATCCCTAGCCGCATAAATCCGTCAGCGTAATCAGGGTCTATTTGAACAATAGTTTTCAACATATCCTCAGCAGCAACATAATCTCCAATATCGGTATATAATTTACCTAAATTGCCATATGCCTTAGTGTACCCAGGGTTGATTTCTATGGCTTTGTTATAATGAAATATTGCATCTTGGTTATTCCCATCTGCTTCATAAGCTGTCCCTAGAGTAAACCAAGTTTTGTCGTGATCTGGCTTAATTTCAATTACCTTTTGCAAGGATTCTATAGCTTTTTTTGACTGACCCTGTTTTTTTTGTAATACTCCAAGTTGAAAGTATGCAAGATAAAATTCTGAATCATACTCTAAAGCTTTTTCGTAATAATTAGTTGCCTTGCTAATGTCTCCCCTTTTATATGATTTATTTCCCGCATTTAAAAACTGCTTTGTAACGTTGTCTAAACCTTTTCGGGCTTTTTTGTGTTCTGGATAAATACTTAAAGCCTTTTTAAAATATTCTGCTGCTCCTTCAATATCTTTTTGCCTAAATCGTGTAAGTCCTTTATAAAACTCTGCATCAGGAAAATAGGGATGATCTTTAGAAATTAGATCATAACTTTTTATGGCATCTTCGTAAAGTCCTTGCTGTACATTACGGTTTCCGTTTTGAATATTCTCTGAGATTTGGGTAACAATATTTGACCATTTCCTAAAATCCTCATCTTTTTGAACAGCATCTATTGCAAATTCATTTGCCTTCTTTAAATCACCTTTATGTAAATAAAGCTTTGATAAGCTCTTGATGGCAGGAGCAAACGAAGGATCTAATTTCAGCGCAGCATTAAACAGCTCTTCTGCAGATACTAAATTTCCAGAATCTAATTCTAAATCGCCTTGTTTCAATAAATTTTCTGGATCTTGGGAAAATAAAGTTCCCCATGCAAAAAAGTAAATTAATAATTTTAATAGCATTGATCTTCCTTTATAAAATTTATCTATTTAAAGTATTTAAAAAAAATAGGGATGGTTATTTTACCAAAAAAAATATTCCAAGAATATCACTTTTCATCTTTTGCATCTGCATTAGCATCTAATTTTAATTGAAGCTCAAGCATCTGATTATTTATTTTTTTTGAAGAACTTTCCATCCTAATCAATTTTTTATTGATCGCATCAATATTATCACCTAAGAGATTTAGTTTTTCCGCTGTTAATTGATTTTCCCGATTAAAAGATAAAACCTTCTCATTAAGAATGTCTAGCTCGCCCTTTAAATCCATAAGATTTTGAGATATAATTTTTCTTTCTGCTTGGCCTTTATCATCCACGGAAATAATCTTAACATTTATTTTATTTATATCTTCTTTAATTTTTTGTAATTGAGAATCAATAGTATTGTATCTGGAATTTATATTAAGAACGAGATCTTCTTTCTGAATAATTAAAGCCCGGTTAATATCTTTAATGGAGTTTGAATTTTGTTTAATCCCGCTTTCAACATCACTGAATTGGCCTTGTACTCTAATAACTTCTTGTATATTATTTGCTAAGGCTCCCGACATCATATCAATCTGATTTTGACTGTTTTCATGGCGCATGTTCAAATCTTGTATATCTTTTTTAGTTGTTGCTAAGTTTCCTGATAGTAAATATGATCTGTCATTATTTACATTTAATTTATTATTTATTTTTTTAACTAAGTTATCTAAGCTTTGTAAAGTATCACTTAATCCGGTAATCTTTTGATTATGTTCTGCGATCCGAACGCGATTATTGGTAAGGTCATCATTATTATATTCTAAATTTTGATCATGTTGTCGCGATTTTGATTGTAACCTCAATAATTCTATCTCATATTCATTTTGAATAGCATCAATATTTTGAAATAGATCATAAAGATCTTTCAATGAAAAACTAAGAGAATCTTTTAGATGGTTTAGTCGATTGGAAAGAATCTGAACATTGCTGTTAAGGTATTCAAGGCGATCAGAAAAATAGGTTAGGTCCCCTTTCTTTCCTGTGTCCTCCCTGCCAAGAATATCTGAAGGAATAATCTTTATAGTTCCTTGATCCGTTTTTAAGAAGATACGATTTTGATTTTCATTAACAACTTTTCCCTGCAAAATAGAACCATCCTTTAGGAAAAAAATAGTTATTTCTTGGCAATAAACATTTGTCAAGATACAAAAACATAACGATATTATTATTTTTATTAACATTAGTTTGCGAATGTAAAACCCGAGAATCTAAACGAATGGAATGATTAGATCAACTTATTGAAAAAAATAAAAAGCCCTGTTTTCAGAGCTTTTTATATGTACCGAAGGCCGGACTCGAACCGGCACGGGATTCATCCCACATGCCCCTCAAGCATGCGTGTCTACCAATTCCACCACTTCGGCATAGGACTAATTAATCACTTTCCAAATCTAGAGTTGCTTCACTATCGATAGTCTCAATTTCAGCAGGTTGGAAATTTTCGCGCCCTTCGGCAGCATCTTTAACTAATGATGAAGCACCACTGTCCCTTTTACTAGTCAATACACTTATTAATACTGCAAGTGTAAGGAATAATGTTGCCAGCCAGGTAGTAATTCTACTAAGAACATTACCCGCGTTTTGACCACCAAGCATAGAACTAGCAGCATTCCCACCAAAAGTTCCTGATAGACCTCCTCCTTGACTAGCCTGCATAAGTACTACAGTAATGAGCAATACACTAATTATTGTATGAATGATAATTAAAAATCCTGTCATGCTTTTCTCCTGATTTTTTCAACATCGTTAATTATTTTTACAAATGACTTCTTGGACAGGCTTGCACCGCCGATTAAAAAACCATCTACTCCATCTATTTTAATTAATTCTTTTGCATTTTCAGTGTTTACTGAACCGCCGTAAAGTATATGACAATTATATGATTTGGGGAATAATTTTTTAAGTGTTGATTGAATAAAATTATGCGCATCAAAGATCTGCCTTTTATCTGCTGTTTCACCAGTACCAATTGCCCAAATTGGTTCATATGCAATTATACAACTATCTATTGAATTAATTCCCTCTAATCCTTTTTCAAGCTGGTTTTGAAGAAAACTCTCTGTAGAACCTTCCCTTCTTTCATCAATTGTTTCTCCAATACAAATAATAGGTTTAAGATTGTTAACGAGAGCTGCTTTTAGCTTTTTGTTTATTTCTGTATTACTTTCTTTAAAAAATTGGCGTCTTTCAGAGTGGCCTACAATTACATAGCTCACGCCACACTCAGTCAACATTTCAATTGAAACTTCTCCTGTATATGCACCAGAATTTTCCCAATGAAAGTTTTGCGCACCTAAATAAAATGGTGAATTCAGCACTACATCATTTAATCCAGTAAAAGCTGGAAAAAAAACTACTTTTGTATTTTCAATATCGGAAGTACTCTCTTGCACAACTTTTATGAACTCCTTACCCTCAAGAGGCGTTTTATTCATTTTCCAATTTCCAGCAACTATGGGTTTTTTATTCATTTTATCTCTCCAATGATTTAATGGCTGGTAATGTATTACCACTTAGTAATTCTAAAGATGCTCCACCACCAGTTGAAATATGAGTCATATTTGAATCCAATCCAAATAATTCTAAGGCAGCGGCTGTATCTCCACCTCCTACAACGACTTTTACATCTTTTGATGCTATCTTTGATAAAATTTTTCCCAGTTCCCTCGTACCATTAGAAAATTGTTTTTTTTCAAAAACACCCATTGGGCCATTCCATAAGATAGTCTTTGAAGAAAGCAGAATAGACTTATATAATTTTAAACTTTCCTCACCTATATCTAATCCCATAGCATCTTTAGGAATATCTTCAACCGAAAAAAAACCATCTAAAGGTTCGCTATTTAATGACTTAGAGCACAGTATATCAGTAGGAAAAACTAATTTAACATTTTTCATTCTAGCCTTATTTATCAAATTTATTGCTACAGGCACCATCGATTCTTCAAGAAGGGATCCACCTATATTTTTACCCATTGCTTTCATAAATGTGAATGCCATTCCACCCCCAATAATAATGTTATCCGCTTTATGAATAAAATTATCTATCAGCTTAATTTTTGTACTAATTTTTGCTCCGCCAACAATAACAGTTAAATCTCTATTAGGTTTATCCATTAGATTTTTTAAAAAATTTAATTCCTTATGCATGAGCCAACCAATACCACAGTGTTTAAAATGGGATGTCACACCAACGTTTGAAGCATGTGACCTGTGAGCTGTGCCAAACGCATCATTAATAAAAATATGACCATGCTTTGATAAGACTTTTGCAAATTGTTGATTATTTTCAACTTCTTCACTGTGGAAACGTAAATTTTCTAGAAGATGAATTTCTCCTGGTTTTAGCCCTATTGATGTGTCAACTGCATTGGAGGAAATACAGTCTTCAGAAAACTTGATCGGCATTTCCAGCAGTTTCGCTAGTTCCTCACCAATAGGCATTAGACTAAGTTTCTGTGAAAAAGTTCCGTTAGGCCTACCCAGATGAGAAATAATGGTAACTGATGCACCCCCATCAATACAACTTTTTATTGTGGGAAGAGCAGCTTTTATTCGAAAATTATTACCAACTAAATTACCATCCATTGGTACATTAAAATCAACTCGAAGTAAAATATTTTTACCCCTAATGTCAAATGCCTTTAAGGTTCGAACCATATTTTTAAAATATTTTCTGTTGGAAAAATAATCTGATTTTAATTAATAAATCAAAAATTGATAAATAAACTTACTTAATATTACTAGCCGAATACTTATTATGGTAAGACTCTTTATAAAAATTTAAATTTTTGTATATAATGGTTGATTTTTTTGTAAAAGACAATTCAGGTATAGATTTCCAAGATCTAATGCCACACAGGATCCATGAGATTCTACTTGTAGCTAGTCCTTATGATGCATTTATACTTGAAGAAGATGGTCATCTTACAGAACAAATACTTACTGAATATATAGGAATGAATTTCACTTATGCGCCAAGAGTCAATCGAGTTTCTACAGGACAAGAAGCAATGAAATTAATGGGTATTAAAAAATTTGACTTAGTAATTGTTATGCTAAGAATTGAAGACCAGGATCCAATTTCATTGGGGAAAACCATTAAAAATAAGTATCCAAAAAAGCCAGTTATACTTTTGGCTTTTGATGAAACAGAACTTAAACAATTGCCTGACGTAATTTCTGCAAATTCTATTAATAGAACATTTATTTGGTCCGGTGATGCTAGTGTCTTTCCTGCAATCATAAAATATATCGAAGATCGAAAAAATGCAAAGCAAGATATTTTAAAGCGAGATGTTCGCTGTATTTTAGTTGTGGAGGATTCTCCTAGGATGTACTCAGTGCTGCTTCCTCTTCTTTATAAAGAAATCATGTACCAGACAAAAAATTTAATAAATCGAAGATTAAGCCAATCAAAAAAATTACTACTTTTGAGAGCTCGACCGAAAGTTCTTCTCACGCAAAATTATGAAACTGCAAAATTATTTTTTAATAGATATAGAAATAATATTCTTGGCATTATTTCTGATGTTGAATTTTTAAAAAACAAAGAGAAGACAAGTAATGCCGGATTTGAATTAGCAAGTTGGGTTAGAAATATTGAACAATCAGTTCCCATCCTAATTCAATCAACTCAAGAAAAAAATCGAGTAATCGCTGAAAATATTGGTACTATTTTTCTTCACAAAGAATCACCAACCTTTTTAAAAAGTCTACGGGATTTCATGAATTACAACTTTGGATTTGGAGATTTTATTTTTCGCTTGCCGGACAATACAAATGTTAAAAAAGCCTCAACAATTGAGGAGTTTATAAAAGGCATAGAAAGCATACCTGAGAGGTCTATAATTCATCATGCAAAGAGCCATCATTTTTCTAATTGGTTAGCAGCTAGAGCAGAATTTAAAACTGCTTCAATTATTAGGTCAATATCTGTCAATGATTTTGATAATGGAGAATCATTAAGAAGCTATATTCTAAAACACTTAAAGACAAAAAAGAACGAAACTGTAAGCACCGTTCTTAATTACAGCTCATCTAGATTTAATAGCTCCGAGTCTGATTTCTTTAGACTCTCAAGCGGGTCATTAGGAGGAAAGGCTAGGGGGCTTGGCTTTGCTAAATCTATGATCAAACATTCTAATATAAGAAATAAATTTAAAAATTTTAAGATTCTAGTTCCAAAATCTGCGATTATTGGTACACATGAATTTGACCGTTTTATGAAAGATAATAAATTATGGGATATTGCACTTAGCAATATTTCGGATAAAAAACTGCTTCAATACTTTTTGGCTTCTCGTCTTTCAATTGATCTTATCCTAAAACTTGAATCTTTTATTAAAGAGAATAGAAACCCTATTGCTGTAAGATCCTCTAGCTTACTTGAAGATTCACAATACCAGCCACTTGCCGGAACCTATGAGACAATAATGTTATCAAATAATTCTAAGTCAAATAAAAAAAGACTTAACGATTTGATTGAAGCTATAAAAATTATTTATGCCTCAACATTTAAAGGGGAAGCTAGAGCTTTATTAAAAAATACAGCTCATCGAATTGAAGAAGAAAAAATGGCAATTCTTATACAAGAAGTTGTCGGGATTAAACATAAAAGTAAACGTTTTTATCCTACTTTCAGTGGTGTTTTACAAAGCATCAATTACTATCCAGTTTCATACATGAAAAGAAGTGAAGGTGTTGCTTATTTAGCACTTGGTTTTGGTAAAACAATTGCTGATGGTGAAAAGTGTCTTAGGATATCACCTAAATATCCTCAGATACTTCCTCAGTTTTTTTCCATAAAAGCTACTATTCAAAACAGCCAACATGAATTTTATTCAATGAGTCTTAAACATCATGTTAAAAAAAATCATCAACTTAAGAAGTTCACACTGGAAGAAGCAGAGATTGATGGTGCTCTTAAATGGGTTGGTAGCTCCATTTCAAAAGAGGATGGATCCATCAAAGACTCTTTGCATAAACCAGGTATGAGAATAGTTTCATTTGCTCCAATTTTAAAATGGGGGAACATATCATTTAATAAACTTGCATTAGAAATCTTATCTATAGGGAAAAAGGCCCTAGGATGTCCAGTTGAAATTGAATTTGCTGTTAATATTAAGAATAACTCATTGCCAGAGTTCTTTTTGTTACAAATTAAACCAATGGTATTAACCGGATTAAATCGATCAAGTAAAGTTAAGACTTTTAAAGAAAAAGCAATCTTTTGCAAAAGTTCAGTTTCCTTAGGTGATGGTAGAATTGATAGCTTGCACGACTTAATAATTGTTAGACCAAGCACCTTTGACATAAGTAAATCGGAAGAAATAGCGGAGGAATTATCAAAAGTAAATTCAAAATTTAGTAAAAATCAATACTACATACTTTGTGGACCTGGCAGATGGGGTTCAATTGATCCATGGCTTGGTATTCCTGTTCAATGGAAATCCATATCTCACTCAAAAGTTATAATTGAAATGGGTATGAAAGATTTACCTATTGACCCATCATTTGGTAGCCATTTTTTTCAAAATATTACAAGTCTACATATACCATATTTTACAATTGATTTTAAACAAAAGCATGACATGCTTAACCTGTCTTTTTTGAAAAGTTCTAACCCAATCTATTCTGGGAAATATATTGAACAATATAATTTTAAAAAACCTTTTAATGTAGTTGTTGATGGTTCTAATGGTATGGGAGCAATAGAATTACCAGTTGAATCTGAATCAATTGAAGCAATGGATGAAGAAGAATCAAGTGGTATTTAATCAACAATAATTATACCACCCCTTGGTCTAGCATGGCGTCCGCCACTTTTATAAATCCTGCAATATTCGCTCCCTTTACATAATTAGTCGACCCATTATCACTACCATACTCTACACATGCATTATGAATGTTACTCATAATTCGATATAATTTCTGATCAACCTCTTCTCTTGACCAACTAATACGCATACTATTTTGGCTCATTTCAAGTCCACTTGTTGCCACTCCGCCAGCATTTGCAGCTTTGCCCGGACCGAAAAGAACATCATTTTGTAAAAAGACATTTATTGCTAAGGGATCTGATGGCATATTAGCTCCCTCAGAAATTACTCTACATCCATTATGAACAAGAATTTTAGCATCTTCAGAGCTAATTTCATTTTGAGTAGCACATGGCAGAGCAATATCACAGGGAATACCCCACGGTTTCTTAGCATCCAAATATTCAGCTTTAAATTCTTTTGAGTATTCTTTTACTCTACCACGTTTATTATTTTTGAGATCCATCAACCAGTGGAGTTTTTCACTATCAAATCCATTTTTATCATATATCGTTCCGGAGGAATCAGATATTGAAATTACTTTCCCACCAAGCTGCATTACTTTTTCAGTCGCATATTGTGCAACATTACCAGACCCAGAAATAGCTACTTTTTTCCCTTCTATTCCATCTCCAGACTTTTTTAACATTTCTTCTGCAAAATATACACAACCGTAACCGGTAGCTTCTGGTCGAATTAGGGATCCTCCCCAGTTAAGACCTTTACCTGTTAGAACTCCTGTAAATTCGTTCCTAATTCTTTTATATTGCCCAAACATATATCCGATTTCTCTACCTCCAACACCTATGTCACCTGCAGGAACATCCGTGTCAGGTCCAATGTGGCGATATAGTTCAGTAATAAAACTCTGACAAAAGCTCATCACCTCGTTATCTGATTTACCCTTTGGATCAAAATCTGATCCTCCTTTGCCTCCACCCATGGGAAGAGTGGTTAAACTATTTTTAAACACTTGTTCGAAACCTAAAAATTTTAATATGGATAAATTCACAGACGGATGAAAACGTAAGCCACCTTTATAAGGACCTATAGCTGAACTAAACTCTACTCTATAACCCCTATTCAATTCGACCTCTCCCCGATCATTTCTCCAAGGGATACGAAATTGAATGACTCTCTCAGGTTCAACCATTCTATCTAATATTTTATAATGAGAATAATGAGGATTATCAACTAAAAATTGCCATAACGACTCTGCTACTTCATGCACTGCCTGATGAAATTCACTTTCCCCTGGATTTTTTATTCTTACTTTATCCATAAATTGTTCGATATTAGAATACATGCCTTTCCTTATTAATTATTAATTTGAATAAATTTAAATTTAAAATATTTTACTTTAGCAGAACCATTTTTTTACTAATAATAGTACTGTTTGTCTTTAATTGATAAAAATACATACCAGCGCCCATTTCTTTTCCGCTGTAATCTCTACCATCCCAAGAAATTATTTCGGACCCAGGTTGAAAATACCCGCTAACTAAAGTTTTGATCTCTTTTCCTAAAATATCAAAAACTTTAACAACTACAAAACTTGGTTGTATAATGCTAAAAATGAATTTTGTAGAAGAGTTAAATGGATTTGGATAATTTGAGGATAAATGTACCTTTTCAGGTATCACACTAGTTAGGTCTAAGTTCAATGTTGAATGTGATAATATACCTTTATCATTATCTGAAAAGTAAGGTAGAAAGTAAATTTCAAAAGGAAATTTAACCTTTTTATTATTTTTTGGGGTTACAAAAATTTTAGTTTTGATATCTTGGAAAGGTATTCGCAATTGATTTTTTGACCATGCACTTACCATATAAACTCCAATTTCTTCATTATGCTTTCTGTATGATATTAATTCATTATTTTCCCGTAAACTTTCATTCAGTAATGAAAAAGAAATAACATCAAAATCTTCAACATTATATTCAATTTTTAA
Organism: Fidelibacterota bacterium; assembly: GCA_002694025.1. The sequence continues at coordinate 12,598 of NZKX01000086.1, forward strand.
TTCAAAACCAGAAATATTTAAATCCTTAGTGTAGCTAATTTCATGTGGGAAACCTTCACTGTATAAATAATGATCATCAATAACCCCGTTTATAGAAAATTGGCTTACATTATCTACAATGAAATCAGATAGAAGCGTATCAATGTTTAAAAAATTATCAGCTGACCAATACCACATTTGAGTAAAAGTTGCCAAATCTTCAAAATCTATAACACCATCTTTTTCAACTGTTAATAAAGGTGCTACTCCAGTCGATGGACCAATATCATAAATTTCTATTTCCTCGCCTGTATCGTAAAATATAGAAGTTAATGTTGCAATATCATTTGCTTTCAATCCAACTTCTTCAACTGGCGTATGTATATAATCACCCACAAGATTTGCAACATTGATACCGCTTATAAAAACAGTATCACTAAAGATATTATCTCCTGTGGCGTAGAACCTTAAGGTAAGATCCTTAACATAATTCCACCCAAACTCATCTAGAACGTCCCACAGATAATTAAAATTAATGATATTTTGATTAGAATCTATATTAAACTCATTTATCCATGATTGTCCTTGATCCATCGAATAATCCATTAAGAAATCTAAAGTATCATTATTTAAATATATACTTTGCGCATCTATTGCCATAATCCTGCTAAATAAAGAATCTTGTAGTTGAAAAGAAATATATGGAATATCAATATTTACTGAATCTTTGAAAATATTTAAAGAGAAAGGTCCATTTATAGATAAAATGCTATCCGATGAATCTGATACTTGAACCTGCCATGAAATGATTAAGCTATCTAAATTCAAATTATCCATTTTTCTAAATAAATCAAGGTAAGAAATTGAAAATTTATTTTGCGATATAGTAGAGTCTGGGAAAATTATTGACTCAACATTATTGTCAGCTCCTAGCGAATCCTCAAACAAAATTTTAAACTGACTTGGTTCTCCTAAAAAATTATAAGAGTCTGTCCATAAAAAGTTAAGAGTATCTAAAATATTTTCTATTTGAAGAAATATGTTTTGATTATCATTTGGATACTCCAAATTAAAAGGTACCAACGGAGGAGACAAAATGGCTAACTCTAAGTGCCGTGGACCATTAATTGATGGCAAAGAGTTAATAGAATCAAAAGCCTCAACTTGCCATTTACATCTAAGGGTATCTATGTTTAAACTGTCCATTAAATTATATATACTGATGTAATCAATTTCCATCTCATTATGAATTAGGATAGTATCTTTGAATAGAAAAAAAACACTATCACTGTTCACATATCCAAGTGAATCGTAAAACGTAAGACTGTAATTCAATGGTAGATTATTTTCTGTTTCAGAAAAATCCCAATTAAATTTAAGAGTATCCTCGATTAATAAATTATTAACAAAAACCATTGAGCTATCATCTGGAGATGAAAGATTAAAACGTGAAATGGGATGAGGCTCTTTCATAATTACAAATGGAAGAGGCCCATTAAGAGTTCCTAAAGTGTCTTGATCCAACATAGCATGAACCCACCAATGTGTAAGAATTGTGTCACTATCAAACTCTAAAATCTCTTGATAAATTTCTGAACCCCTGTAAGAAATCGAATCTTGATTAAAAGAAATTAAGGTATCAGAGAATGTAGTCTGGAAATTTGAAAAAAACTGAATATAATATTGAAAAGAATCACTATTGGTATTTTGGGTTCTTTCCCATTTTAATTTAAAATCGTCGTGCGGACCATTTGATGTTAAAATTAATGTGTCAATACTTGGAATTTGTAAGAAATTATTGAATGGTGGTTGAGTACCAACATTAAATCTTTTACGAATAGGCTGATCCAGAACAAAGCCAGAAGAATCTTCAGGTATAATATTTAAAAAGTACTCGCCTTGACCGGAGGCAAATTCAACCCATGAATTAACAGATAATAAACTGCTCGCTCCAACCTCAGGGATTGACAGTGGATTTCTATTAAACTCGTAGTGATATTTTGATATACCTGCAAATGCAGAGATATTTAACACAACAGTTTGCCCTAAATACCAAGCTGAATTATCAGGATGAGTCTGTGATTCTATTTCGATAGAATTTCTGCCTATTTTAAATTGATATGTCCCAGCCCAATTTTGTTGGAAGATTCCGCTACTAGAAAACGGTATAATATGAAGATACCAATTTCCATCTTCAAGGGGACCAAATTGAAATGTAGTAATTTCACCATAACTAGGAATAGCTTGTGATTGCGCTATGGTAACGTTATTTGTTGGATCATTTGAAAATTCATAAAAATAGGCTGATATTTGTCCCATAGCTGCCAGCTGAAAAATGGGTTCATTATTTAAATAGTAAATAGAGGGGTCTGGGTGTGAAAATGAAGATATTGACAATGGTTTGTAATTAAAAGATCCAGGCAACCCATCTTGACCTGGGTAATATGTAATACTTTGGTTTTCACCGCCATCTCCGCCAGACACATCAATAAATTCAGATGAAATTTCAATTAAAGAAGAAATAGTTACATAACCTCCTGATCCTCCACCTCCGCCCCCTGGAATAACCAACTCACTTTCATCGCTTCCCTCGAAGGGAATTCCTCCATTTCCTCCTTTTGCTGATATCATTGAACCGCTAGACATTTCAAGATGCAAAATATTTAATATAATATGCCCCCCACTTCCACCTCCGCCCCCTCCATGATCCCATATATCTGTGCCACCTGATGTATAAAAATCATCTCCTGCTCCTCCGTTTGCACTTATTTGACCATTAATTTCAGCAAAATGAGCTATCACCATTATAGCTCCACCACCTTTACCCCCATGATGATCTTCTGATGAAAGTTGTACATCCCCTATTCCACCAATAGATCCAGTAGCAAGGCTATCAGAGTGTCCGGTTATATTTCCTCCCAAAGATTCAAAATCACCTCCGCCATTTCCTCCATAATTAGCATATCCTGCTCCTGCACCACCACCTCCTACATCATTAAAATTTGTCCCCATCGAATTCTGATTTATTGAAATACTATTAGCATAAATCCCTGAGCTAGAATCAATAAAAATACTGTCGCAATACAATATCAACTTACTATAAGTACTGTCTACATTTAACCTACTAGTATTTCGAAGAGAAACAACCTTGTAAATGTGAGTTCCGTGTAAATTCAATGATTGGTTGTCAAGCGTAAGATTATCTGCAAGAATTATCATCGGTATAAGAAGCAATGTTTTAAATCTTAGGAATAAATAAAATTCTCGATGATTCATGGAAAAACTACTCTTGCAACATGAGGTTCTGAACTGTTAATGTTGGAAATGATAATTTCGTTATTATTTAAATCCCTGAATGATGAATTACTATTGATCTTTATTAGAGATTCGTTGCTATAAAGAATCTGAGATACAGCCATTTTTACAGATACGAGGTCTCCGCTTCCTTCAAAACCATTGCACGACTCTCCTAAAAAAGAAATATTAATTTTTAATATGCCAAATTGATTAGGATTTTCATTTAATAGAAGTATTGATTCTTGGCAATTAGAAAAAACAGAACCTATTTCTATGGCATCCGTAATTATACTCAAGATCTCCGAATCATATTCTAATTCTATATAAACAGATCTTACGTTTTCAATTTCCTCAAGCATTATTTCAAAATCAAAATCCATACCTTCTTCTATCATTTGCTGTCTGGGATAAATATATAGGCCATTTGATTGGATAGCATCAACCTTAAAAGACAGTTCCTGCCAACCATAACTTGATCCATCGCTAGAATTAGAGTTTATACGAAAAAGGTAGTTCTCTTCACTTTTACTATCATCCAAATATTTGTATGTAATTGATTTAAATAAGGAATCATTGTAGGTAATATTTGAATATGCAGGATAATCTGCGTTTAATAATTGGTAAGTTAGATTTTCCGCAGAAGATCCTAATTCCCAACTAAGAGATATTTCTGAGCTATTTAAAGTAGTCCCTTCAATATTTAATGAGTCATTTAATCTCAAATAAAAGTTTGGATTTAGTTTTGATATATTCCAAGAAGAATTATTATCAAACTGAAATGCTTCTCTTGTTGAGTTTAGGTTACGAGCAACTAAAGCAGTTATTGAGTCTGCTATCATACAGGGCATACTGTCCTCTGCTAAAATATAAAATCCAAGATAATCATTATTTAATTCATTATGAATAGTCACCGGCTCACTAATATTGTTGATTATAGTGATGTTTCGATATGAAATGGAATCAGAAATAGTCCAGGATGAATTATATAATTCAATAACACTCACATTTTCTCTGCTAGAGATTACCTCTCCTGTTCCCAATGTTTTTGCTGTTAGACTATAATTATTTTGCGGTAATAAGTAATTATAGCTTCCACCATAATTCTCAATAATTGAAAGTCCAAAAGTTGATTGATCAGTCACAACAATTTCTTCTAATGGAATATCATTTTGAGTATAAATTTTCAAATCAGAAGAAGATTCATTTATAATTTTTAAATAACCTAATCTACCAATATCACTTAAATAATAGATGGGCACATCTACTAATTGAGAAGGTGTACCTGCATTTAGTAAAGTATTTAATGCAATTCCAAGACTATCTAATTCAATCCATCCAACAACCTCAGAACCATTAGAATAATTATAAGAATATTTGTAATATAGATAATAATATCCAAAATCAAGGCCCAGAGTCTTATTATCATCACCCGGAAGAATTGTTACTATCTTATTCCCACTTTTGTCATTCAAATAAATAGACGCCTCATAAATAACCATATTACCCAATTCATCTAAAGAAGGATAATGAAAAAAAAGAGTTCCTACATCAGGAGAATTACTTCCACTTGTGATCAACCAAGTTACCTGCTCTATTTCACTTGTAGTATTGGGTAACACAACATCCCAATGCTTATAAATTTTCTCCATATTTGGTTCTGAAGGATCCGATACCTGGGATTTTTTCCATATTTTAAGGGAAATAGGTGTAGAACCATCCGAGGGTATATTAATTAGAAAATCATCTTTAGCTCCTATCTCTTTAAAGGGAGTTTCTAATCCTGCAATGTAAAGCAATATGGGAGCATTTAACCTATTTTGGATTAAAATGTTTCCTAAAGTATCTTCGGCAATATCAAACTGAAATTCAGGGCTTTCTGCTTTTTGGGAACAACCTAAAAGGATTACGAGGATTATTAAAAAAAAGGAATGATTCCTTATCATATTTTACCA
>NZKX01000087.1 GCA_002694025.1 Fidelibacterota bacterium
ATTTTAATCTAGGTGTCATCCTTTAATATATCTAAACTACTTCAAAAATTACAGTATCTAAAATCATTTTATTTATGTCAGTAATTACGATCTTCCATTCCCCTCTATCTAAATCATTAACTTTTCTGTTAGAAATTGCAGGGATTTCATCGCCAGACCTTACAAATATACGAACTTTTGCTTTAAGCTCGCCATCCATGTACCATATATGGTATACAACTTGACTTTTTTCAGTGTTATTATTAATAAGAGAGTAGCATATAACTTTTTCGTCATTGATATCGAAAACTTTACTTGTGTAGACAGGTAAATTATTTTTCACCTTTTTACACATACTGCTTCGAATAACTACTAGATCATTCAAAGCATTGTAATCCTTTACTAATGGTTTTGGATTATCATTTTTGATTTGAGACGCTTTTTCCTTGACTTCAATAATTTTTTCAGGTTTTTCTTTAGAATCTTTTTCAATCGAATTGTTTTTTTCTGTAATTATTTCTTCAACAGGTTCTGTTGCAGGTTCAAGCCACATTTCAGGAACATCTTTTAATTCTTCATTTATAATTATCTTATCTTTTTTGTCAACATTACTGACTATTTTACTTGAGGTTAGATCTTTTTTAGGTTCTTTTTTTTGTTTTCCAATAGAAGAAACTTTATTTTTTTGAATTTTTTGAATTTTGTTATTTTTAGAAGACTGAAAATAAGCATATGCAATGAATTCAATGGTTTGTTCTGGAGATGATTTTTCCTGAGAAACTCCTACATTGGAAGTTGTAAAGCGATATCGACTGTCTTCTAAATTTTCTAAGAATTTGTTGAAATTTAGAAATGATCCTCTAAGAGTTATATCTACAGGTATTTTTTCGACTATAATTTCACTTTTTAATTCAGGTAGCATAACAGTCTCTTTATCAATAGCTATATTTGAGGGGGAAAAATTTATAATTTTTAAATTATTCTGAATTAAATCTGTGTATAAATGGTCTGTTACACTTTCCAAGAGTCTTTTATCTGGAATTCTTTCGACTAAGGATTGGAATTGATTATTTATTTTATTCCACTGGTCTTCCATAGGTCCTATTTTAGCTTCCATATTTTTGAATTTATTTAGTTCTTTAAGCACATTCCGTTCCAGCAAAATTGATTTCTGGTATTCATCAGAAATATCTTTATAAAAAAGAAAATACCATAAACTTAAAAATAAAAGTAAGCAACAAAAGGAGGCAATAAACTGAATTTTTGGGTCGCTAAAATATTTTTGTATCAAAGCACGCATTTTAAATCAAACTGTAAATTTTCAGGCCCAATACTTTCTTTGCTGGATTGATCAATTACATCGATACTTTTAAACAAATTTGTTTCTTTAAGCATTGCTATAAAATTTTCAAAATGACCATCTAAAAGAGCAGGATTTGATTTTACAATTCCTTTTAATCTAACAACGTTAAGATGCTCATCTTGTTTTTGCACAATTGGAACTAAATCACGTCCAATCTTTTTGTAAGCTTTCTTATCCCAGCCTTTTTGAAATTTTATCAAAGATATTTTTATCTCTTTTGGTGTATAAAAGCTCAATATCCTGTTAACCGTTAATATCCTATTGGAATAATCAGTATCATAGCTCAGTTTTTCAATTTGACTTTCTGCGCTTTCTGTATTTTCAGATAATGCTTTATGCTTTTCTTCAATGTATGTCATACTTTGCTTTTGTACAACCATTGGATCTAATTTAGTCATTAAAGTATTCGTTCTTATTTTTTTCTGCCCTGCCAGACCTAAACATAAAATGACCGTTGCAGCTAGCAAAGTAAGACCACTGCGATTTAACCATCTAAAGATTTCCATTTTTTTGAAATTCTGGGGAAGCAGATTTGGAGTGTTTTCTAATCCTAATGCACAGCCGATAGATGCTGAAAATAATGGAGGACGAATATTTTTTAATTTTAAAGCAAGAGAAGGGTTCAGTTTTAAATTACGTATTGGATTCAGATAGCCTGATTCAATACCACTGATGCTTTCAACAAATTTATCCATATATTGAATATAGTTGATTTGCCCACTTAAGAAAATTTGCGTGCTTTCTGTAAAATTCATTCCAGTTCTGATGCTATTAATGTTCATAGATATTTCTTGCGCCCAATTTTCAAAAATAGGTCTAAAAATGTTGTCGTACTTTCCTTTCTTCATTTCATCGTTAAAAGAATTAAAAAAAGATTTTGGTACTTGAAAGGAATTTAAATTTTCTGCATTCAGATTATCAAACGAATCGTTGTCAACAAGTGAGTTAGTTAAAGCAGAAAATCCCAGATAAAGCGGCTTTATAAACTTAAGTTTTAACTTTTCATAACCTAAAATAAAACCATCGTTATAATCAATATGTATAATCAAAGTTGTTTTATTTAATCGCTCAGAGTAGTTCCATATAAATGCATTTAAAACTGACTGCGCGACTGGATACCATTTTTTTACTGTGAAGTTTTGATCGGTTAATTCTGATCCATATTTATTAAGCTTTTCGGCTTTTGCTAGACTTACACAGTAAAATTGACTATCTTGTTTCTTATAATTATACAATGCTTCTTCAATTGGAAACTTTATTGACTTACCAAGAGTCCAGTTCAAAATTTGTTTTTTATCTTTTTCACCTTCTTCTGGAATTTCCGCGACTTGTGAAATTATTTCTGGATGATTGAGGCTAATTGCGACAGAGTCTTTTGCTTTCAACGATTTTATAGCAGCTAGGTTAGCGCCTTCAAAATCGACTAACCCATCGTATAGATTTTCAAAGATAGCTTTAATATGTTTTATTAGTCTATTAAAATCATTTTCAATATTTAGATTATTCTCATTTAAATGTAAAACTTCATGTCCAATCAAATATTTTAGACCTTTTCTTTCTTCTATAATGACAGCATAAATATTTGTATAGTCTATATGCACTCCGATAAGAACTTTATCAAAAGGAAATACGCTGAGAAAGCTTTTTCTAACGTGTTTGTGGTATTTGCCAGCATTTGGTAAAAATTCTGAAATAAAATCCTGTTCTTGACTTGTTGAGGTGGTTTCTTTTTCAAACTTTAAGGGTTTCTGAGGCTCAGGCTTGGGCTCTTTACCACGTTGCAGTGTTTCTTGCTCTTTTGATGGGTTTTCTCTCTTTTTTAATATTTTTTTATGTTTTGAAGTACCTCCAATCAAATCATCGTCTGAGTATTGATTTTTTTTAGAATCACTATCACCTTCTTCTTGAAGGACATTTAATAACTTATTTACGGCTATTTCATTATAACTTTTTTTCTTCTGCTTCAGTAATCCACTTGTATCGATTTTGCCTGATATAGCCTTTGAAACCATTTCTTCAGAAATAGTTTGTTTATCTTCGCTCATCATTGCCAAAAGTGCCTGATGACAGAGCTGGGTAATCTTTCTGGGGTAACCTTGAGTATTTTTATGAATCTTAATTATTGATTCATCTGTAAACCAGCTCCTTTTCTCGCCACCAGTAACACTAATTCTATGTTGAATCATACCTTTTGTATCTTCAAGTGAAATAGGCCCCAATTCAAAATTGAAAATAATACGATCTTCAAAATTTGGATAATCTTTAATTATTTTTGACATTTCAGGCTGCCCAAAAATAATTAACTGCAATAATTTGAATTCATCAGTTTCAAAGTTTAGCAAAGTTCTAAAAACATCTAACATATCCCCAGGTAAGTTTTGCCCTTCATCTACAATAAGAACTAAGGTTTTTCCTTGTTCTAATCCAACTTTTAGCAAATAGTTTTCAATGATGTTTCTACAATCTTGAACTGAGTCAGCAGATTCGTTGATGCCAAACAATTCAATAATGTGCTTCAAGAGAATAATTTCAGATTCAAATTTTGGATCTAAAATAAGATGAAATGTGAAATCGTCAGGTTCATTCTTAAAGTTTTGTATTAACTTTCTACTTATTGTCGTTTTACCAACTCCAATCCCACCTTTGACAACAGACAAACCACGTTTCATCCGAATTGCAAGTTCCAACCCTTCTAAGCATTGTCTATGTTCCGTTGCAGGGTAGAATAGATCTACATTTGGAGATGTAGAAAAAGGATCTGACTGTAATCCGATTGCTTTAAAAAGATTCAAGAAATACCTTACTTAGGAAGAAAAACCAAAAATAAAATATGTTCTAAGCATGAACGCTGAAGCCACTAAAAGTATTGCACCTAATTTTATTCGGTGCTCGAAAAAGAAAGCATCTGTCATGTAAAGTTTATTTGCTTTCCTTTCTGCAATCAATATCATATTAGGTTTCAAAAGCAATAACAACCCAAAAATGCCAGCAACTATGGACAAATATAAAAATATCATTTCTTTATAAGGTCCACTATAATAGCTGTAAACTAAAAACCCAGATGCTGTCAGCATAAAAATGCCTAATGGTATTCTATTATTCATCAAGGCTGCATCAGTCATATATAACTGATTAGCACTACGCTCTACTTTTAATATAAAAGCAGGTGCAAAAATCATAAGAAATCCAAAAATTGATGATAATATTCCTATAGCCAGAATAGCTAAAAATATTATTTCCATTTCATTACCTCGTTCCTGTAATAGTTAAATCGCGAATAATCGCAAGTTTGTAGCTTATTTAAACAAAATACACTACGTAAACAATTTAAAGATTTTCTTTTACAAAAATAACTTCTTAAACATTATTTTTTTGAGACTAATGAAATAGTTTTGTCAAGCTTATTTAGCAAGAAATCAGCATCCCTATTATTAAAAATGATTGGAGGTTTTATTTTTATCACATTGTTATCTGGCCCGTCAGTGCTAAGCAAAACACCTAATTCTTTCATTTTATTTACAATATATCTTGCTGCTTTGGGGTTTGGTTTTATTGCATTTGTTTCAGCAACTATTTCTATTCCCAAAAACAAACCCTCGCCGCGAACATCTCCAATTATCTCAAAAGTCTTTTTTAAACTCAAAAGTTCCTTTTTTAGATAAAAACCTACATTTAACGCATTTTTTTGAAGTTCATCATCCTCTATAATTTTTAACACAGTATGTCCTATTGCAGAAGAAACTGGATTACCTCCAAATGAGTTAAAGTATTCCATCCCATTATTAAATTGATTTGCTAGCTCTTCGGTTGTAATGACCGCAGACAAAGGATGTCCATTACCAATCGATTTACCAATCGTTACAATG
>NZKX01000145.1 GCA_002694025.1 Fidelibacterota bacterium
AATCAAGAAAAATAGTAAACAGTTCACTTTATGATTTTTCTCAGCTCGAAGATATTTTTTTAAAAGCTAATAGCCAAGGTAATTTTCAAGTTGAGGATGTAGGTCTTAGCAATTTAAAAGATTGGAATTTTGATAATGTTGGAAATTTTTCTCATAAGAGTGAAAGATTTTTTAAAATTGTAAATGTAAGCAATAATATCATTGATACTGGTATCTTACTTCAAAATGAAATAGGAACATTAGGTCTTATCTCGTGTATTTATGAAGAAAATTTTTATGTATTAGTGCAACTTAAAAAAGAGCCAGGTAATAAATTAAGTGCACAATTATCACCAACACTTCAGGCAACTCTTAGTAATCAAAATAAGATACATGGAGGTTCTGCCCCAAAGTATTTAGAGATATTTGAAAATATTGAAGAAAAAGAAACTATATTTCAAAAAAATCTTCCTGAACAAGGAAATAGGTATTGGAGAAAATTTAACAAGAACATAGTTGTGTTAAAAGATTATTTTAAAGAAGAAGAAAATTTTTTATGGATGACATTAGGTCAAATATATGAATTTACAAAGTATGATAATTCAATAAATTCCTGTTTAAGAAGTGTACTTTCTTTAGTGGTAGATGAGAGGATAGAAAGAAAAAATATTGAATTTTCTTTTGATAATCTCAATGAGAAGAATAAATCTAAAGTAAAAGACTCTATTGTTAACTTTTATGACAAATCAAAAGACGAACTTTGTTTTGAAACTCTAAATGATAAATTTCACATCAAAGGAATAAAAATATCAATAGAGGACAGAGAAGTAAAAAGCTGGGATCAGCCAATTATATATGATCCCTATTTGGAAGAGTATATTATTTTATCTGTATTAATTAACGGTGAAAGAAAATATATACTTCGAAAATATTATGAACCTGGTTATGAAAAAGGCTTTGTATTTGGACCTACAATTACAAATAGGTCTGACCAATTAAATTCATCACTTGAAGACTTGAAATTATTTTCTGAAGAAGATATCAATTTTAAATTGATTAAAACAATTGAAATGTCTGAAGAAGGTGGTAGGTTTTTACAAACCACGGTGAAACATAGTTTTTATGAGTTGACCGTCAATTCAGAATTAAATGTTGATAAAAATTATGAAGTTTTATCAATGAATGAGATTAACAATATAAATAACATTCAATTATTAAGTATGGAAGCAAGAAGCTTAATATTTTTCGCCAATCATATATACAATTAGATTAACTATGAAAATTCTAATTTTAGGGTACTCAGACATTGTAAAAAGAAGAGTCATACCTTCTTTACTAGAGATTAATCAAATAAAATCAATTGATATTGCATCAAAATCAAGAAATATTAAAAAAAATGCTAAATTATCGAATATATATAAAGACTATGATGAAGGATTAAATAAATCTGACGCAGAATTAGTTTATATATCTTTGCCAAATAGTCTTCATTACCAATATTCAATAAAAACATTAAATAGAAATAAGAATGTCATTGTTGACAAACCAGCAATTACGAAACTAAATCAACTCGAAAAAATTGAGGATATTATTAAGGAAAAACAATTAGGAATATCTATGAGCTCAGTTTTTCAATATCATAAATGTTGGAAAAAGTTTAAATCCATATCTCTAAAAAATAGTAAGGAAGGGACTCTAGTCGCAAACTTTACCATTCCAAAACTCAATAAAGACAACATAAGGATGTCAAAGAGATTAGATGGGGGAGCATTTCATGATATGGCAATCTACGCTTCAAATGCTGGATATATATTTTGGGAAACTCCTTTAGAAAAATTAAGTTTGTTCAAATCCTCCGAAAATGGTTTAATAACTGGTTTCAATGTCATAATAAATTATGGTCGTGGGAAAGAATTTATTGGTAGATTTGGCTTTAATAAAACATACACCAACCAAATCCAATATCATGGTTTAAACTTCAGTACAAAATATGATAGAGTATTTAGTCCGCCACCAAATCTAGAGACTTACATCACAAAAGAAACAAAAAACCAAGGCATAAAATCTTATATGATAGGATACGATGATTCATTTAAAAATTACTTAACTTACGTAATAAAATATTTAAATAATGATAGAAAAAAACTCTGTAGGGAATTTTTTGATCAAAATTATGAATATGAGAAACTTTTAAGACAATGAAAAAAACAAAACAAATTAATGTTTGGTCTTATTTAGAAGAATATGAAGAATACAAAGATGATATCTTTAAGGTAATATCAGATGTTTTATATTCTGGACAACTCATTCTTGGAGAGAGGGTGGCAGAATTTGAAAATAACTTTTCTAAATGGGTTGGATCAAAGTACGGTATTGGTGTTGGAAATGGAACTGATGCTATAAAACTTGCTTTACTTTCTTTAGATATTGGTCATGGTGATGAAGTTATAACTGTTTCAAATACGGCAGTTCCAACTGTATCTGCAATTATTGAAACAGGAGCAACCCCTGTTTTTTGTGATGTAAACACAGACGATTTTAACATTGATGTAGAACTCATTGGGGGTTTAATAACAAAGAAAACAAAAGCTATTGTTTGTGTTCATTTATATGGACATGCAGCAAATATAACTAAGTTAGTAAAAATTTGTAAAGAAAACAAAATAAATTTAATTGAAGACTGCGCCCAATCTCATGGCTCAAAATATAAAAACAAACTTACTGGCAGTTTTGGTAAAGTTTCTGCGTTTTCTTTCTACCCAACTAAAACCCTGGGTGGTTTTGGTGATGGTGGTATGTGTGTAACAAACAATAAAAGTATTGATAAGAAAATTAGAATGCTTAGATTTTATGGCATGAAAGATAAGTACTACTCTGAAATTGAAAATGGTGTTAATACTCGACTTGATGAAGTTCATGCAGCTATTCTAGATTTTAAACTTAAACGTCTTGATGACGATATCAAGAAAAGAAGAAAAATTGCTAGTATTTATAACTCAGAATTAAAAGATACAAACCTCGTTTTACCTATTGAAAAAAAAGACTACTTTCATTCTTATTACGTTTATGTTGTTAGACATGAGAACCGTGATAATATAATTAAAAATCTTAAAGACAAGAATATAAATTTGAATATATCTTATCCATATCCAATTCATACAATGCCTCCATTTAGGAAATTTAAAAAAACAGCTATGAAAAATACAAACAAATTATCAAAAGAAATATTTAGCTTACCTATGTATCCAGCTTTATCAATTGAAAAAGTTGAGAAGACTATACAAGTAATTAAAAAATTTATTTAGATAATTTTCATGTAACATAAAATAGTGATAAATTTTATTTATTGTTTTGATGAAAATTATAATTCACAGGCTTTGACTTCAATAAATTCTTTACTTATGAAGACATCCGAAAAAGTGAATATTTATATTATTCATGAAAATCCTGAAAGCTTTGATATAGGAATTATCAATGATGAAAATATTAACTCACTAAATATTTTTAAAATAACTATAGATGATATTGAATTTCCAAATTTATCAGGTACACATGTATCAAAAGCCACTTACTATAGATTCTATCTTTCTAAATTTCTTCCACATGATTTAGATTACATTATTTATATTGATGCAGATATTCTCTGTCTTAATGATCCATTTAAAGGTCTACAAGAAGAAATTGAAAAATTAAAAAATAGTTCAAAAAAACTTGCCGCACGAACTGAAGTTACAAGATTTGATGACAATCTAACAGTCAATCCATTTTTAAATTTGAATTTAAAAAATGATAAATACTTTAATGCAGGTTTAATGATAATTGATTTTGAATATTGGATTAAAAATGAAATTGAAGAGCAATTATTTAATTTAATGAATGAACTTTATGAGGATATTGTCTTCTGGGATCAAGATGTGCTAAATAAATTATTTGATGGCGAGTATTTAGAGTTAAATGATTTTTATAATTATGAATTCGGGGTATTTAATGAAGACAAATATGATGAAGAATTTGTATTAAGTAACGTTAAGTTTCTCCACTACACTGGAAAAGGTAAGCCATGGGATACAAATTTTATTTTTTTCAAAAGCTCGAACATTTTTCAAAAATATTATCAATTACTTAATCTCGAAAACTATCTTTTATCACACAGCACATCAATAAAAGGAAGTTTTAAAAATTATTTGAAAAAAATATACTCATTACAATTTTTAAAATTAGAGTATCCTTTTTCATATTTGAAAATTTCAATAAGGGAATTATCAAAATTAAAAATAAGATTTTTATACAATAAAAATAAAATTTTTGATGAGTCTATTGTTGAAAGGGATAAACCAAAGAATTTAAGTGTTAATGATGAATATTTATTTTCACACGAATATCAAAAAGTCATCCCACAGTCATATATTCGAATATTGAGAAATCCAATTGTTATAAATAATTCAATTTTTGATTTGAAAAAATTAAGACTTTACACCAAAGAAACCTTTTACGAAAATCATACATATTCAAAAAAAATTAAGGATACAATTAAAAATTTATTGAGATCAAAAAAGGGAACTGAAAATATTAAAAATGGTGTCTGGATTCTAGATACTAAGAGTGAAAATTTTGGCCATTGGATGATAGATGCTTTGTGTAGATATCAGTTAGTCCCAAGAGATTTCTCAACATATGAGATATTACTTCCTGAAAGATTTAATATCGGATGGGTAATTGAGATGCTGGATCATTTGGGGTATCCATATAGAATTCTTGAAACAAATAAGAAGTATATTGTTGAAAATTTGATTTTGACTAGTAGAGCACATCCTTCTGGAAATTACAACCTTAAAATAGTGAATAAACTTAGAGACCTGTTTTTGTCAGAAATAAACTCTGAATTACATTCTCGAAATAAAAGAATTTGGACATATAGAGAACATATAAGTCGAAAAGTTGATAACTTTGAAGAAATAGAAAAAATTCTGAAAAAAAATAATTTCGATATTATTTACACTGACAAACTGTCTCTCAAAGAAAAAATATCACTATTAAGTAGTACTCAAATAATTAGTGGAACACATGGTTCAGGTTTAATAAATTTATTTTTTATGAGAAAAGGAGCAAAAATATTTGAAATAAGAGATTTAAAAGATGATTTAAAAAATGCTGTTTATTCATTAGCATCTGCATTGGGAATTGATTATTACTACATGGAAAGAAAAAATGACATTAATCAAGGAGGGTCAATAGATCCAAAAATATTCGAACAAAAACTTCTTGAGTGTATAAATAGCCAAGACAACAAATAAAGATAACAATCTATAATAGTCATAATGGATAATGAAAAATTAACATCTTTAAGAAATCAAATTTTAAATCTAACAAAAGAGTATTTTGAAGAAAAAATAGATCAGGAACCGGCTTTTGTTCCACATATTTCAAATATTCCTGTAACTGGAAAAGTATTAGGAAGTGAAGACATTGTTAACCTAGTTGATTCAAGTTTAGATGCTTGGCTTACAGCTGGAAGATTTAGTGATATGTTCGAGGAAAGAGTCAGAAAATATCTTGGGGTTAGACATTGTTTGTTTGTAAATAGTGGTTCTTCAGCAAATTTATTAGCAATTTCTGCACTAAAAATTCTTTACGAAGTAAAAGATGGTTCAGAAGTTATAACGTCTGCAGTTAATTTTCCAACTACAATGAATCCAATTATACAAAACAATTTAAAGCCAATTTTGGTAGATATTGAACCACAAAACTACAATATCAATCCACAATTAATTGAAGAACAAATAAATGAAAAAACAGTTGGTATAGTATTGGCTCATGCATTAGGTAATCCATTTCATGTTAATGAAGTGGTAAAAATCGCAAAAAAGTACAATTTATTTTTAATGGAGGATAGTTGTGATGCATTTGGTTCAACTTTTGAAAATAATTTTGTTGGAACTTTTGGTGACGTAGCTACTTTATCATTTTATCCCGCTCACCACATAACTACAGGTGAGGGTGGTGCGGTATTAACAAACAATACAAAATTAAAAAAAATAATAGAATCACTGAGAGATTGGGGAAGAGACTGTTATTGCAAACCAGGCAAAGATAATACATGTAAGAAAAGGTTTGATTGGCAATTAGGCGGACTACCTCATGGTTACGATCATAAATATATATACTCTCATATTGGTTACAATCTAAAAGCTACAGATATGCAGGCAGCTATAGGTTTAG
>NZKX01000088.1 GCA_002694025.1 Fidelibacterota bacterium
TGCAACCTCTAGATCAGTGATGCCCGTAACTGAGCCTCCTGTGATCGTAACATTGTCAGAATTTTGTGAGGCGAGAGTCCCGACGCTATCAATTAATATATACTGACTCAGAGTATCCTTCTCTGCATAAATTGACAAATCTGGCGTGTTGTTTAAATCAGCATATTCATTAGAAAAAGCGACGACGCTAAGCTCAGAGGTCAACGTGTATTGACTCAAGGTATCAGATTGGGTAAATCCAGTTAAATCTGGTTTGTTTGAAAGATTATTATAGTCACCTGTAAAAGCAACAGAATCTAAGCTGTTTAAAAGCGGAAAATTTGAAAGTGTATCTTTAGTCGCGTAAACCGATAAATCTGGTAGATTATCAAGGTCTGAATAGTCTCCGCCTTGTGAGTAATTAGCAGTATCTGATTTCATTGAGTAAAGTACAGAAGTCAAAGCCTGCCTTGGAGACAATGGAACATTTTCTACTACAATTTCAAGGTAGGATTCCTCAGAACTAAAATCTAAAGGGTTATCAATAGGATCTACAAGTCCAAGTGTAGCACTTATAATACCATCTTTTACTAGGATATTTTGTTGTTCTTCCCACAAGAGATAATCTCCATCAAGAGAATTGAAAAATCTAAATATCACACTATAAGTACCATCTTCAACTGGACGACCGTCTGTTTTAGTTAATAACCCCTGATAAGATAGAGTTTTTGGTACACTCAAATCCCGATTTGAATTTGAAATGGAATTATGACTGTTTTTAGTTACAGCACTTTTGCTTTGGATTTTTTTTTGTCCATAAACCAAAGCACAAAGAGCTAGAGCGTATATCATTTTTTTCATGATAGTCTCCTTTATATAATAATTGAATTTGAAAAGTATTTTTACTAATTAGGAAAATCTGGAGGGCCATCCTTAACTTCCTCAGTTAAAAGATCTGTAATTCCTTGATTAAGGAGGACTAATATTAATCCAAAAATTATAGGCCGTTTCTTTATATAAATAGAAATCTTATTTCCGTAATGTGAAAGCTTACTAAAGGTTGATTTTTTTTCTTTAGGAACTACCCCTTTCAACACTATATCAACTGCTTCTTTTATGGGATACTCAAGTCCATATATACCCTCTTTTTCTAAAGTGTAGTATGGATAATCTATGAAAGCCAGCTTGCTATTTGGGGCTAAATTTTGAAAGTGGATTCTTGTAACTGAGTGCTCTAAAGGATGCGTAGCGTATAAAGTAGTTAGCTTGTAATTATTCACCCTTAGTTGCCCAACGTTATAAACACGATTTTTCTTTTCAGTAAGGGTTGAAATTATTCCATCAGCAGTTACCACTCGTATAGATCCAAAAAGATTATCTGCAATATAAAGTCTATTGGTAATATCAAAATCAATACTTACGGGATACCCCAACGCTGACTCTGTCGCCGTAACGCCATCTAATGCTGCTGCAGAAATATTATCAGTTCCTGCTATAACAACTACTTCATTATCATTAATGACCTTATAAATTTTTTTGCCTATCGCGCTTGCAACAAATAGATCATCTTCATTATTCAAAGCGATATCGCAGGGATTTTCAATTACTCCAGGCTGTAGCAAAACACTCTGTACACCTTTCCTATCAAACTTTCGCACTGAACCATCTCCAAGGAATAAAACAATAATCTCATCTAAACTATTCAGACGAATTGATGTTGGAATAGTGGGCTCCCCATCTATAAAGTCTCCATTTTTGTATCTTGGAGTTGAATATACAGTGCGCGCCACTCCTTCGTAGACCCAAAATATAGAATTTTTATATTGGTCAGTAATGTACAATTCACCTAGTCGACCAACACATACACCTGAGGGATGCTCAATACTATTCCCCTCTGACAAATTCTTAATCATGCTCAAGGGTAATAAATTTTTGCCCATGTTAAAAATATCCTGCCTATTTCCTGAAACTAAAACTGATGAGCCAGTAGAATCGAAGGAAATATACTCGGGGTATCGAATCAAACTATCTGAAATAGGATTAAAAATAACAGACTCTGCAACCCACTTATTAATTGGGCTAGCGCTACTATATAGATCATTTAAAGTAAAATAATGAAATTCTAACTGGTCATATTGATTTATGCCCCAAGAAAGTATGCGACCAGCTCTTTCTAAATATGCATTCTCAGAAGCACAGTCATAGTCTTCACAATCAAAATTATAATTTAAAGTAGTATCTACTATCTCTGTATACGTAAGCGTATCATTTGTTATTTCATACTCATATGCTCTAAAAACATAATATGCCTTATTTGTTATTGTAGAATCATTAAGGGAGAATTCTTTATATACGGTATCTATAGGATCAGAGGTAAATTTTGAAAAATCTTCGCCAGATGAAACAGTGTCAAGGTATGCTATTGCGATTGTATCATTTTCAATTCTTGTAAAATTATACGGTTTATTTATAGAAATTTTTTTGGGTATAACCCTATTCGGATCAAGAACATGTTTTAATCCTCTTTCTTTCAAAAAAATATAAATATTTTTATTGATAAGATTTACTTGCATCGGATTCAAATCTTTTTTGTTTATTGGCTGAATTGTGATCAAATTATTTTGAATCAACGTTGCTACCAATGGCTCTCTTAATTTTGTACTTTCGTCGATGGCCAAAGTATCACTTGAACTAATTTCCATTCCTGAAAAAGAGCTTGGGGTATTCATATCTAAAGGTGGTTCAACAGTGATAATAATTGTATCTCTATGAGTGGTTCCTACATGGTTTTGAACTCTTAAAACTACCTCATAGGCCTGCCCAGGAAGATTAGGAACATCAAATTCTAGAAATTTATCTCTCGTAGTCAAAGACTTTACACTTTGATTACCAGTTTGGTCCGGATCATAATAAATTGGAGTATCACTATCGGAAAAGTCATAGTTATTTTTCGCAATCATGTTGGGAGGAAATAACCATTCGTAAGTAAGAGATCCATTTTGAGGTTGGGATCGTGACCCGTCTAAAATAATAGTGGTTAAGGATACAGCGTTTATGTCATCTCCTAGGTCTGCAAGCACACTGCCAGGAGGAATTTTTTTTAAGGAAACATTTTCAGAATATATCACCTCTTGACAAAACAAGAGACTCATTGAAAGTATGTGAAATGATGTAAAAAGCGATCTCATTCTACATCTATCTTAATAAAATAAAATTAGAAATTCGCTCGGTAATTTATTCCAAACCAAAATTTAGAATCGGGCATCCAATTACCAGTTTCAAGTGTACTATTTTTTGATAACCTTGAAAAAGAAAATCCAAATTCGTCTGATAAATTAATACTACAATTCATCAACAAATTCATACCAGAAATATATTGCAGAGAAATTTCGTGGAAAGGAACTTTTGTTACCTGGATGAAATCTAAAAATGAAAGTCTTTCAATAAACTTTGGCTTTTGACCAATATTACCCACTAAATCAAAGCGTATGTAAAATGAATTCATCCTAGTAAAGGATTCTCCAGCATTAATTTGCGGCTCATCAAATACAACTCCAATTATTTCTGTACTATCAGGGCCATAACCTATCACGTCTTCATTTATTGACTTTTGTCCATAAAATGTTCTTTCATATAATTCTTGATTATCATTTGTATCACTTTCTCGAAGATCTTTTAATCTATGGGCAACTTTTATAAAATGATATCCTGGTGAAGCAGACAATCTGCCGATAAAAGAAAATTTAATAGGAACTTGAACAGTAGAAGCCACTAAAGCGTAGCTATCTAAAATATTTATATGCTCAGTTTTTTCATCAATTTCATTCCATGCAGAAATATCAGTATTAGGAGTTTCTGGTGACAAGTCTGACAATGATTTTAGTCTATTTCCAGAACTTGAAGGATAAAAGCTATAACCAATTAAAGCATGCAAATTAGCTTTTGTTGAAAAAAGATTGTCAATATTCCCTCTTGCATAAAGACCTAGATATTCAGAGCTGGGGGACACTACATCATATGAAGTAGTCCCCAAATCAAATGCGAATGGAACTCTAACACCAAACTCAGATCTCTGCGTAGCAACACCTATTTCACTTGATCCAGCAAGGAGACCAGGTAATCCGATTAAAGAGTTACCTACTCGAAAATTAGAAGCATATTGGAGAAGATTGGACCTCATTGAAAATGAAGATAAAGACATTTTAAAATTATTAGCATGCCACAAAGAAAAAGGTGATCCATATCCCGCCATTAACCTATCTGATTCACTTTCATAAAAAACAGTCTCTGATTCGCTAGTTAAATATTCATCCTTTGAAATTAAAACGTCTTGGATATCTTGGCTAAATACCCAATCTACTTTTTCTCTATCAATAATTGTAAAATCCAATCCGTTACCATACCAAATCTCATAGATTTCACTATCATTTCCTTTTTGCTGAACAATAATAATTTGATCAGTAGGTTCCATTTCTTTGATGCCAGTTCTATCTCCCTCATCAGCTGATTCACCGTCTCCTGCATCAGAATAGCGTAGTTTCATGTAATTTAATACTGCATCTTCCATAAGGATATGATAGGGCTGATGATCAACAGTCCAAGAGATAAATTTTCTTTTATCAAGAGTTATAACTTCCGTCTCTTCAGCATCTTTTACTTTTACTGTTACTTCTCCTTCAACAAACAGCTTATCATCTTTTAAATCAAAAGCTCTGTAGGAGAAATTGTAAACGTTATCTTTATTCCTATCTACTGGAAGTTCGTAATCAGGCAACCTTAGAAATGCAATATCTCCCGACCTAGTAATTTTGAAATGCTCTTTATCATCGCTTTTGATCAGTTTATACTTTACACCAGATTGATTCTCATCAGGATCCTCTATTTGGAGCCTGCCAACAATCTTTCCTAAATTTTCGGAATGAATAAATGATGATTTTTTATCACCTTTTAAAAAAGGTTTTTCATTTTGATTTTCCACCTCAACATTGACTTGTCCTACAAAATTTTCATTGCCCGAATCTGTGACCTGAATGGAGATAGAGTAATTTTGCTTGGATTCATAATCAAACAATCTTTTGGATACCAGGTTGAGCCCTTTCACCTCAAAATCATCTCTATTATCCCTAGCGATACCAAATTTATATTTATCATCTGAGTCTGGATCTTCCACAATTATGGATCCAATTACTGTGCCTACGGGTGAGTTTTCTTTAATTAAATTTTTTGATAATGATATTCCTGTAGGAGCATCATTTAATGGATTTATATTAACCCGAACTTGGCCTGATCCCGCTGCGGTTCCAATATCAACTTTGTACTCAAATTTATCTACCCCACTTACGTTCGCTTTCGGTTTATAGATAATTTTATTATCTTTTATGGAGACAGTTCCCATTGTTGGTTCAGTTTTAATTTCAATGGATAAATTAGTTTTGTCAATGATATTATCATTTTGCAATACATTGATTTTAACAGATCCGTCTTCTTGAACTTCTGCATTATCTGCTTTTATAGCCAAAGTACTTTGGGCTAAAGCTATAGAGAAAATGATAGGAATAAAAAATATAATCCTTTTATTATACAACATATCCGTCCTCAGATTGTTAAAAATTTATTGCTATATATGGAGATATTATCAACGTACCAGCGTTCTCTCCATTTTCATCCGGCCTAAAACCGGGATACCAAAACCACGATTGACTCGCGCCATCTCTACCATCCCTAAACTCCACAAAAGAATTGCTTGGATATAAGGTCATATCCATACCCACATTTACCATTTTATATGCGTTAGTTTCGACTCCCAAACTATACGCTTTGAATCCACTAGCAGAAACATTAAACTGGATATATGCCTTTGATTTTTTATCATCGGTAACACCTTCAACCTTAGCATACACACCCAAGGCCTCGGTGCCTGAAATCCTATCAGTAATGAGGAGCTGTTCGTTCTCATTCATCTTTTTACCATGAAGGAATTGCGTTAATGACAATCCAGCTTTAAGTCTCATAGAACCATAAGGCTTAACCTGTTTTAA
>NZKX01000089.1 GCA_002694025.1 Fidelibacterota bacterium
ATATTTAATTCTTTGCCTATGTTTGCTTGCCCATCAGTAATAATTAGTGATCCTGCAGAATTTTTATTTTTATTACTTTTAATATGATCAAGCACAATTCCCAAGTTTGTCGAGCCATGGGAAAATTTTTTTTCACCTAAAGCCCAACTAGTATCAAGATCTGACCCAAAGCTATATACTTTTTTTTTAATGGCTTTCTTATCTAGTTGATTGATTATGTTATTGATTCCTGAAGATAAAGCGACTGTTGAAGGTTTAGAGTGATAGGCCATGCTCAAGGATTTATCTATGTAAATATTCCATGGCAGTTCTTTCACTTCTTGGTAGGAAAAATTAAAACGTGGATCTAAAAAAAGAAATAATAATATCGCAAACGTAATAACTCTAATTAGTATTAAAAACCTAAATTTTCTTAAATCAATTATTTTCTTGTATGCTGAGTATAAAGTTATAAACGATATGATTGCAAATAACCAAACGAAATGTGAGTTGTAGGAAAATTCAAAATTCAAAATTATTACAACTTTAGATTTGGTAATGCACTAAAGGATAATGAATGATTTGTATTCAATTGTAGTTTCTTTTCTCCGAGATAGCTTATCATAGCGCCATTATCCGTACAATATGATAGATCTGGGAAAATAATTTTTTTGTCGCCCATTGCTAATTTAAGGCCTTCTCTTAAGCATTGATTAGCTGCTACTCCACCTGCGATTACACACCTGTCCACATTTGTAAATTTCATAGCTCTTTTTACTTTTATTATTAGCACATCAATTATTGCTTGTTGGTAGCTAGCTATTACATCTTTCATAAAGATTTTATTTGTCTCTTCAAAATCGTCCATAAAATAAAGTAATGAAGTTTTTAAACCGCTAAAACTGAACTCTAAGTTGTTTTTTCCCATAAGACTTTTTGGAAATTTGATTAATTTAGAATTACCACCTTTGGCTGCTTTTTCAATTTCTGGTCCACCAGGGTAACCTAATCCAAGTATTCGCGCTCCCTTATCAAAGGCTTCACCAGCTGCATCATCTCTCGTTTCACCCAAAAGTTGATATTTTCCAATAGCTCTAACATGCCATAGCTGTGTATGGCCTCCTGAAACAAGGAGACATATAAAAGGTAATTTGAGTAGAGGATCAGCAATGAAGTTTGCAAAAATATGTCCTTCCAAATGATTAATTGGAATAACTGGTATATTTAAACCTAGACCTAAGCCTTTAGCAAAACAAATTCCAGTTAATAATGTTCCATTTAGCCCTGGTCCTTGCGTTACTGCTACAGCATTTATATTATCTAGTCCAATGTTTGCTTTTTTAATTGCTTCATGGACAACACTGTTTAGTAAGGTTTCATGCTCCCTAGAAGCAAGCTCTGGTACCACACCACCAAATTGAGAGTGAATGACTTGTCGACTAATAATATTAGAAATTATTTTACCGTCTTTACAAACAGAAGCTGCTGTTTCGTCACAAGAAGTTTCAATACCCAGAACAATCATTTAAGCTCTCTTGCCACTGCTATTTCTAAACTCTTTGGAGAAAGATCCTTCCAATCTAAAATACCTTGAGGCAAATCTACATTTGGCTCATAAAATTGCTTACTGGAACTCCAATCATTAAAGCTAATTTTAACTTGTATTTCCTCAGGCTTCAATGATGCAATCATTTGAAGCCCTCCAATAACGGTTAAGGACACTGTTTGGGGAGATGGAAACACTCTAATTTTATCAGGTATGTTATTAATTATCACTGGTATATCAACGATAATTTTTTCACTAATCTGCTGAATATCTAAACTAACTTCTACATGGGTTGGATTGTACTCAACAAGAGTTTGAGTTGAAAAAACTTTTTTTCTACTTTTAAAATTAGTTGATATTCTTTCAATTGTATCATGATACGTTTGTACATGATTAATTAAAGCAATTTCCTCTTTAGGCCCGGCGACTTCAATCATTTTAGGATTAAACTTTATATCTCCCACTAACACATATCCAGGACTTGGTGTAATGTGAAGATTTGAAATTATAGGAACCTTTTTAACTTGGTATTCATCTAAACTAATTTTAACCCGATTCGGGTGAATTACCTCAACAAATGATAAATTGTAATTCAAAGGCAAAACAACTTTTCTAGGATACTTTTCAAAATACTCATTTAAGTTAAATTCATATTCTTCAGAAATCCCTTCGAGGTCAAGCACTAGCTTAAATCCAGCGTAATTTTTAAGCAAAATAGATTTAAATAAATTTCTACCAGTACCCCGAATTTTTATTGATGCATAAGATGGGACCTCTTCCTTATGTGCCATTTGAGCACTTAAATTTCTAGCTTCCAAAGGAAGATCTAATATTAAATTATATTCTTTTTCTGAAACAACGAAAAGCCAAAGTAAAAGAGCAAGAACAAGCGATCCAATGGGTATCACAAACTTCTGGCCTAAATACAAATGTATTTTTTTATCTTTCAAGAAATATACGTGCCCCCTAAAAAATTACCTTAATTCTCCTCTTTGTCATCAGTTTTGATACTTTCATTATTTTTATCAGAAACTTCACTCTCTACTTGGCTTGCTAAGTCTATGAGTTCTTGAGGCAACTCTAACTTTTCACCCGAAACTGTTTCTTGATTAGTCAGGTATTGCTTGACTTCATCATTGGCAGAAGTTCTTTTTATATTACCTGCGAGTTCTTCTTTATATAAAATAACTTTCTTATCATCGGGTGAAACTTTCATTACAATTCCTGATAAATTTGCTCCAATTTCATATTGGCCTGCAAGATTTCTCCTATCTTTTTTAGACATTTTTCCAAAAGGGATTATTCCTTCAACATCCCGATCAAGAAGTGTGATAATACCTTTATCTAAAATCCTAATTATTTCGCCACTCACTTCCTTTCCTGATTCAAAATAATTAATAAGTTCCGGCCACGGATCATCGTTTACTTGCCTGAGTCCCATAGATATTCTTCTATTTTCTCGAGAAACTTCTAATATTCGTACTTCTAACTCTTGTCCTTTTTCAACTATTTCCTTAGGATGTCTAATTACTTTTGTCCAAGACATATCAGAAACATGAATCAAGCCATCAATATCATCTTCAAGTTCAGCAAATGCACCAAACTGAGTTAGATTTTTTATAATCACATTATGAACTGTACCAACCATATATTTTTCTTCAATCTTATCCCATGGATCAGGTGTTAGTTGTTTAACTCCTAGGCTGATTTTTCTATCATCAATATCGATTGATAGTACTTTGGCATCTACTTCATCTCCCATAGAATATTCTTCTGAAGGATTTTTAATGTGTTTTGTCCAAGAAATTTCAGAGTGATGAATTAATCCCTCAATTCCAGGTTCAAGTTCTATAAAACATCCGTAGTTGGTTAGACTGACAACTTTTCCTTTTACAACATTACCAATTGGAAATTTTGTTTCTATATTTTCCCATGGGTGAGGTGTTAATTGCTTAAGGCCTAGAGACACACGCTTCCTTTCCAGATCATATTCAATTACTTTGACAGTAATTTTATCATTTAAACTAATTATTTCAGAGGGATGATTAACTCTTCCCCAGGAAAGATCTGTAATATGCAACAAACCGTCTATACCTCCTAAATCAACAAATACACCGAAATCCGTAACATTTTTAACACGGCCCTCTATAATGGAACCCACCTCCAATTCTTTAAATAGAGCTTCTCTTTGTTCTTTAAGACTATCTTCAAGTATAATTTTATGTGAAACCACAATGTTTTTTCTTGATTCATTAAACTTTACGATGCGCAATTCTATCTCTTTATCTAAGTAAACATCGAAGTCTTGAATAGGACGAACATCTACTTGTGAACCAGGTAAGAAGGCTTGAACTACACCAAGATCAACTATGAGCCCCCCCTTTATTCTTCGAGTGATTTTTCCTTTTATTATTTTTTCTTTATCAAAGGCATCATTTAGCTCTTTCCATCTCCTCATAAAATCAGCTTTTTCTTTTGATAAAATAGTGTTACCACCGGCATCTTCAATATACTCCAAATAGACCTCTACATGGTCGCCAATTTTAGGTAAATCATTTTTGTCAAACTCGGATCGATCGATGATACCTTCAGATTTAAAACCAATATCTATTAGGACATCTCGATCATTCATGCCTACCACTCTGCCTTCAACCAAAGTATTTTCAGATATATCTCCAAAAGTATTTGCGTAGATTGATTCTACTTTTTGGTTTTCTTGCTCGGAAATTTCATCTTTATCAATTTTATCAATATCAATTACTTTTACGTCTTTAAAAAGTGATGGATTTAGGTAGTCATTTGGTTCCTCAAGATTGTCAATTGAGGCAGTTGGCGCATCTTCAGCGCTGACTTCTGAAATGTTAGTGTTATCATTATCAGGAGTCTGTTCAACCACATTTTCTTCTTTTATATTTTCAAACATACTTAGATGTTCCTTATTTGTTAATTAAACTTATTATTTTTTCAATTTGCTCATCAATTGTTAAATTGGTAGAATCTATTTCAATAGCATTTTTCGGGCGTATTAATGGAGAAATTTTTCGTGTAGAATCAATAAAGTCCCTTTCTGCAATGGAAGCTTTAATATCATCAATTGATAAAAATTCACCTATTTTGTCTAACTCCTCTTGTCTGCGCTTTGACCTAACATCTAAGTCAGCGGTTAGAAAAAATTTAAAGTCTGCTTCAGGAAAAACAACAGAACCAATATCTCTACCTTCAATTACACAATCTACTTTACTTCCTATTTCTCTCTGCAGATTAACTAAAAACTTTCTTACTACATTCATAGAACTTACTTCACTAACATTTGAAGTGATTTCTTTTTTTCTTATTTCAAATGATAATAATTCCCCGTTAAGTAATATCTCATTCGAATTTTTGTATGAGATATTAATTTTATCTAAAAAAGAATTAACATTTGATAAATCTTTGAAATCAATTTTTTCTTTCAATAATCCCCAAGTTACCACTCTATACATTGCGCCTGTGTCAACATGGGTGATTTTCAAACGTTGCGCCAGCAATCTAGCGGTAGTACTTTTGCCAGACCCTGAAGGACCATCAATAGCGATTATCATGTTTTTTTACTCTCAATAAGCCGGCAATATTAACTTTTGTTTATATAATTTCATAATGAAGAAAATATAATATTGCTCATAATTATGAATTTCTCAGCAAAGAAATCTCACTTTCACTCAATTGCCGATACATACCCTCTTTCAAGTTGCCTAGTTTGATTTTAGAAAAAGCAATACGTTTAAGACTAAACAATTTTATATTTAGTCTAAAGAAAATCCTTCTAATTTCTCGCTTTTTACCGTGCTTTAAACGTAAAATAATTTTAGACCTTTTTTTTTCAGTAACTTGATCTAAAATTTCAGCTTTCCCAAATTCTTTGTTCCCTATGTAAACTCCTCTTTGAATTTTATTTTTTTGTTTCAGATCAAGCCTACCACCAATATTGGCCTCATAATCTTTTGGTACATTATTTTTTGGATGAGTAAGAAATTGCTGAAGATCGCCGTCATTGGTAAATAATAATAATCCGGTGGTGTTTTGATCTAACCTACCTATAGGATTTAGTCGGAATTTTTTTGGAATATAATCCATCACTATTTTTCTATTATGTGTATCTTTAACCGTTGATATAACTTTTCTTGGTTTGTTCAGCATGAGGACAATAGACTCTTGTATTATACCAATATTTTTACCATCGTATTTAACAATATCATCTTTACCTACATGATATGCAGGATCCAAGCAGATTTTACCATTCACTTCTGTAGTAGCCATTTTTATTAATTCATCTGATCTTCGTCTAGATGCGACCCCTGATTTAGCTAAAAATTTATTTAACCTGATGGCATCCTCCATATGAATGAAATTGTCTATTCATTTTTATTATTGTCAGATGCATTTTCATTTATAAAAACAGAAATTTGCTCTCCTAATGTCGGGTCAGCATCAATTAATTCAGAAATTTCCTTCAACTTTGGCATATCTGAAAGCCTATTCAAGCCAAAATAATCTAAAAATTTATTTGTTGTTTTGTACAACAAGGGCCTACCCGGACCAGCACCTCTACCTTTAATTTTTATCAATTCAAAGTTTAATAAAGTTTTTAATACACCGCTTGAATCTACCCCTCTTATTGCTTCAATCTCATATCGAC
This sequence comes from Fidelibacterota bacterium, assembly GCA_002694025.1. Next base: position 6,201 of record NZKX01000089.1, read on the forward strand.
TAATTGGCTGTTTGTATGCAATAATAGCCAAACTATCCATGGCTGCTATAGATAGTTTAAATTTACTCGATTTTTTTAATAATTTTTTAATGAAGTATTCATATTGCTTCCGAGTTACAATTTGAAAACCACCTGCTACCTTTTTGATAATAAATGAATTTCTATTAGAATTATATTGCTCATTTAATAAAACTACTATTTCCTCTAAATTGGGTGTGTCAGGTTCGAATACTTGATTTACCTGAACCTGAGTCAAAGGATCTCGTGAAGCAAAAAGCAAAGCCTCTATTATGTTCTTGGTTTCTGATTCATGCATTACGATTGTAATTTTAAGTTGATTAATTTTATATCTGAAAAAACCTCAGCTTGTTGAAGCGCACAAGTTCCTTCCTTAACTAAATCAAGAATTGCCAAAAATGTTACAATTATTTCAATCCTCGTTTGTAAAACCGTTAATAAGTTATTGAAGCTAAGCCTACCCTCTCCGTCAAAATAATTTAAAATCATTTCTTTTTGTTCCTCAAGCTTAACGGGTTCTTTGTTTAATTCTAATGGTGATAAAATTGGCTTATCTTCCATAGCTCTTTTAAATAATTTTGCTAGGTCATATAAAGATACATCCTTAAAAAACTCGTCCAGGGTTTCATCATTTTTTCCAGTGGCAAATGATATATGCAACTGTCTCTTAAAGTGAGCATTCCTCCTAACAGCCATTTCATTTAAAATATCTGCTGCTTTCCGAAATCTCTTGTAATCTATTAATCTCTGCATCAACTCAGTTCTTGGGTCAATATTATCTCCATCTTCATCAATCTGCTCACGGGGAATCATCATTTTGGCTTTGATCCTCATAAGTGTAGATGCCATTACTATAAATTCACCCGCTATTACCATATTAAGGCGCTTCCACTCATTAATAGTGTTTATAAAATCTTCAGTAATTTTTGATATGGGAATATCGTAAATATCTAATTCGTCTCTTCTAATAAAATAAAGGAGTAGATCTAAAGGGCCTTCGAATTTTTCTAAATGAATATTATATCCCATTAAAAAAGCCTTAAACCGATAGCAGACCTAATTTTATCTAGCATTTCAAACGCAACAAGTTTTGCTTTTTTAGCACCCAACTTTAAAATATCTTTTACATCATCTGGCTTGGAATGTAATAAAGCCCTTTCTTGTCTGAAGGGAGCAAAATAATCCATTATTTTTTCATATAATTCTAATTTCAAATCGCCATAGCGTAATCCTGAAGAATCATATTTTTCTGAAAGTAATTGTTTCTCATTTGAGTCTGCAAACAAACTATACAAATAGAATAATGGGGTATTTTTGTCCTTGGGCTCATTTACACTTGCATTATCAGTTATTATGCTCATGACTTTTTTTCGAATTACTTTATCTTCCCCAAAAATCGGAATAGTATTATTATATGATTTACTCATTTTTTGTCCATCAATTCCTGGTATTAATTGCGTTTCTTTTACAATGTCTGGCTCAGGTAAAGTAAAAATATCACCGTAATTAGCATTGAACTTATTAGCTATATCTCTAGCCATCTCAATATGCTGTTTTTGATCTTTACCAACAGGTACTAAGTTGCTATTAAAAAGTAAAATATCTGCTGCCATTAGAATTGGATAGGAGTAAAGACCCATGTTAGGTTTTATTCCTTTAGCAATTTTATCTTTGTAAGTAGTTGATCTGTCCATTAGTCCAACAGTAGTGAATGAAGATAAGATCCATGCTAATTCAGTAACCTCAGAAACATCAGATTGTACCCAAAATGTTGTTTTTTCTGGTTTAAGCCCTAATGCAATAAAATCACAAACAGCGTCATATGTATTTGAAGATAAAACTTTTGAATTTTGGTTAGCAGTCAATGCATGAAAATCTGCTACAAAACAAAACAAATCATCTTCTTCTTGATATTCTATCATCTTAGACATCATGCCAAAATAATTACCTAAATGCAAATTCCCAGACGGTTGAATTCCGCTTAATACTCGTTTTTCATTTTTGTTCATTACTTAGATTTTCAATTAATTTTAAATGGTTCCATAAACAAATAGGGTTTCCATTCTTCTTGTTTATCTTTGATATACTTATAAAAATAATGAAGGCGATTTGGCCTTTTTGGTTTTCTTTTTAAATGCATGCTTGCCTCTTCAGGAGTCTGGTTCCCTTTTTTTTGATTACATGGCTTACAGGCAGTTACAAGATTCTCCCATAAATCTTGACCTCCTCTACCTTTAGGTAATATGTGGTCAATAGTCAATGGAGAATTTTTATCACCACAATATTGGCAAATGTGTTCATCTCTAGAAAGAATATTCTTCCTGTTAAGATCAACTGAAAGATTATCATATCTGACAAAATCACGTATTTTTATTACGCTTGGCAAGCTAAGAGTAACGGAGGGACTATTTACTTTTTCTTCATAGTTAGCTAGAATGTCAACCTTATCTAAAATTTCTAAACATATAGCTCTCTTTGCAGTACAAACCATCATTGGAGCGTAATTAGCATTTAAAACCAAAACCGCTCTACTAAGCAATTGATGATTAGAGGAACTTTTATAGTTTGATTTCACGGTTTTAATTTAAGCCTAATAGAGGCACTAGCCAGATAGATATCTAGAAGGCTTTTATTAAAATTCGGATCATTTTTATCTAAAGATTCTTTTTTAACATAACCATGAGAATGAATTAAATCATAACCTCCACAAGCAAAACCTACATGACTCACTTCACCTTTTTTTCCAAAGAAATGTAGGTCTCCCTTTTTTGCATC